>JAHFFN010000038.1 GCA_023247915.1 Candidatus Omnitrophota bacterium | reverse complement strand
CGATTAAAAATAATCTCTTTTCTTTTAGTTCTGTGCTTTCTTTGCCAGGATATTTCCATGGCGGCTGGTTTAGTGCTGGCGCCTGCCGGTATTCGCTTACCGGAAAATCTCGCTTCCTTGCGGCGCTCTTCGGATCAAGGCGTTCCCGAAAAAATTATTCAAATCCAAGATGCCCATTCCAAACTGGGCGCCCAAGAAAATATCGCTAAAATTTTGGAAGTGCTGACATCTCAACATGATTTGGGACTGGTGGCGATGGAAGGGGCTAGCGGCCGGGTGGACACTTCTGTTTTGTCCGCTTTTCCTATTGAAGAGGTGCGGCGCAAAACGGCCTGGGCGCTTTTAAAGTCGGGGCGTCTTTCGGCTTCGGAATATTATTCGGTGGTGTCGCCCAAGGCGGTGCGTGTGTACGGCGCTGAAAGTGAAGAGCTTTATCAAAAAAATATCGAAGTGTTCAAGGAGCTTGTCGAGAAATCTAAAAAAGCCGAAAAAAGTCTCCGCGCCTTAGAGGAGGCGTTAAAAAACCGGGAGGAATCGGTTTATCCGGAGACAGTTCTTCATTTAAAACATTTCTCTTATGCCAAAGAAAATGGGGAAATGGCGCTCAAAGAATATTGGGCAGGTCTCAAGTCAGCGGCGCCATCCACGCCGAGACTCCGGCGCTTAAATCTGGCTTTCACGCTGGAAGGCCGGATTGATTTTGAAAAGGCGGGAATGGAAAGAAAAAATTTAATCGACCAGTTAAGCGGACAACTCAAAGGCGCGGAGCTTGAGAAACTCGTCCTGACGACACTGCAGTATAAAAATGAGACTTTGGACGCGGCGCGGTTTTACAGAGCGTTGATTCGTCTGGCTAAAAAAAGTTCCGATGTTGCGGAATACCCCAATCTGGTGCTTTACCGCGATTATCTTTCGGTTTACGGAGCCATTGATCTTGTCTCGCTGGTTGAGGAACTGGAGTCGCTTCAAGAGTCCGCCGTTCGCGCGGCGTTGTCCACTCCGGAACAGATTGCGATTTGGGACGCGTCTAAACACGTGAAGATTTTATCCAAATTGATGCGCGTGTCGATGTCGAGCCGGGATTATGATTTTTATAAGGCCCATGAAGGTTCTTTGAATGTGTCAGCCCTAAAAAGTATTTTTATGGAATCTGGCAATGCAGTGGAGTGGCCACTGATTGAAGATGCGGTGGAATCCGCGAAACGATTTTATATTTGCGCCAATGACCGCAATGAAACTTTGTTCCGCAATACCTTGAATCAAATGCGTCGTGAAAAAGTGAAGCTAGCCGCCTTGGTTGCTGGAGGATTCCATTCCGAAGAGATTTTTAAGAAAAGTAAAGGCGAGGGGATCTCGTGTCTGGTGGTAATGCCCAAGTTTGACGGGGGCTCGGCGGATCGTCCGTATCTTAGCATCCTGACCGAAAAGCCGGGGGAGTATCAGGAGCTTTTCAAGGATTCGGATGTGTATCTGTCCGCGCCTTCGTCTTTTGGGAGCACTTTGACTCCGGAACGCAAGCTTGGTTTTGCCGCGATGGGTTTTGCCGCGGCACGGCTTTCAGGTTATACGCGTTTTACGGAAAGCCAATTAAAGGATTTTACCGCCGCTATCTCCAAAGATAGTACCGCGATGGATCGCGCTGAGCTCGAGACAGCCCTTGCGAACCCTGTTTCGCAAATTCGTGGCACTGGCCTGGATTCTCGTGTCGTGACGGTGAGTCTTGGTGCCCATCATTTTGTTGTGCCACTAGACTCTGACGGAAATCTTAAAGGGGAGTTTTATCAAAAACCTCTCATGGCCTCCGAACCGCCAGGACGAGTGATCACGCCGTCGGTTTCAGAAGCCACTCCTGTAGCGACTCAACAGGAATTTCGCGCTGCCATTCGAAATACTTTGAAAAAGGCTCGTTCCGCAAGCGAATTTCTGGAAGCCGTCGAAACGACAATGCGTCGCCGCGGAGTGAAACTTTCTCCTAAACAGTGGAGCGAAGTTCGAGGGCTAGCGGCAAGAAACGCACAAATTAGTTCCGAGTTTGGAGCTCGGGGTTCGGAGAAAGAAAAATCAAGAGTAACTCAAAATAAAAAGCAATCCCTTGCTAGAAAACCAGTCTCACCCTCTGAGCTTCCTGCGGCGAACACTCAAGAAGGCGCACGGTTGGCGGGAAGCTTTGTCACAAAAGATAGTTTTTCCGAGGTTTTGGCATTTATTAAAGAAGCTTCAGGTATGAATTTTATCGAAAACCAAGAAATATCACCTACTTTTAATGCTTCGGCGACTAGCTTTGGGATTAGTGCTATGTTTGTTGTGATGTCGTATGTGTTTTGCGGCGTCACGCTAGGGATGGCTCCCTCAACTCCGATATTGTTAAGCGTTGTCAGTGCCGGCTTGATGGTTTTTATCAGCACCCTTAGCTATTTTCTTTACAAGTCAACTTTTAATGACCGGACTATCACTATTGCGACAGAAACAAAAAATAATTTAGTTTTTATGGCGAATGTGTGGGGAACCATTTTATGGATGGCCACTATTTGTCCTGTGAGTATTTCCGCGGTGGTAGGTTTATGGTTTATCCAATCGACAAGAAAGATATTCGGGGGAATGATTGACTCTATAGAGCCTGTTAATCTCAAACAAGCCGCCGCAATTTTTGGTTATTATTTAAGACTTTTATTTTTTGCACCCATTAATTGGTTTTTGGCATTGACCGTTTGGATGGTTGCCAATGGGTTTTCTGCCACTCAAATAGCTGTTACAGCTGTTGTTGGTCTTGTCGTGGTTTTTTTTGGTGGACTTTTGTCTCATTTTGTTTGGCAAATCGAGAAAGATTCGCTGGATGCAACCATGAGCGCTGAAGAAAGGAAGGCTCTTCTGGAATCAGCCCGACAAGAACTAAAAGATCTTAAGAAAACAGCAGTTTTAAAAAATGATTCATTGATGATCCGCTCGTTAACTCCTTTAGATGATGATAGTTTCATGATCGCCAATCCCGGGCAAGAAGGACTTGTGAGCCGCGGAGGTAAAAAAGAAGGAAAAATATTGCTAGCAAAACCGGCTGAGCAGTTGGATTTACGTCTTACGACGCGCATTCTGAAGCTCTTATCCATTCCCTACGGAGGAAATGAAAAAAAACAAACGTTGCGTTATATGATCTTTCGTCGCGCGATGGGGCTGTATTTTAATAAGCTTGTAAAAAACAAATCTTACCGTAATTTTTCGTCTCTTTATTGGTACACATGGTCTGACTGGGAAATCCTTAAGCGCGTCGACCTGTTCCCCTCTCGTTTTGTAAGAATTTACATGTTCCTAGAAATGCTATTTGTTTTCAATAGTTTGCTCATGGATACTATTTTTAATCTTTGCCGTAGACCACATTATTTTTTCCCAACAATTTTTCATTTTCAGAGTTTCGCCAAAGATGTGGTTGCTGAACAGTATGCAACTCCTCAAGCATCTACTGGCGCTTCAACGAAGGGCGCGCGGTTGGCGGGTGCATTTGCAGATCAAGCTGCAAAAGAAGAGCGGCTAAGTCCTTCCGAAGTGCTTTTGCGGATTGAGGCGGCAAACACGATGGAAGAATTGAGACCCATCGTTCAGTACTTAAACACCACCACGGGATTTTTAAATGGACTTATCGCTTTTTTTGCTCCTTCGCCTAAGGGTGCTTTTTCTTCGGCAGATAGACAGTCTATTAGCAAGGCCTTAGGTGAAAAATTTCCAGAATTGATGTGGTCGGAAGCGTCTCAAACCCACCGTCTTCACGTGTTGCAAGAGATAATGTCTCTGGCAGAAGCTTGCATTCAAAAAAAACATATTGGCATGCAGGACGAGACTTGGGTTGTGTATGGATTTAGCGGCTCCATAAAAGAACTAATGCGTACGGCTTCTGCGCGTTTTGATATACAGGAGATGATTCGTATTTTAAGAAGAACGGGATTGTATACGGCGCGTCCGGTAGGATCCGGAGGATGGAAAGCCATTGGGGGTGATGACGCGCGAGAAATCAGAGAGGCGTTCTTTCGGGGACTCAAGCCTGCGCTAAAAGATTGGTTTAAAGAACCGTTTATGAGTGACGTCAAGAGCGAAACTATCAAAGCGTATTTAAGAACGGATTTTGACGCCAATGAATTTTTTGGCCCCCTGGATGCCAATACTGTAGTTAAAATTCATGAGGCAGCATTGCAGGTCGCAGGCGAGGTATTTCAATCGATTGATACCGAAAAAAAAGTGACTAAATTTTATCAATGGCTGCAGACCACGCCGTTTTCCAACGAAGCCAAAACTGGCGAATCCTTTGCTGATTTGTCATATCAGCGTCGTATTCGGCAAATAAAACAGCAACCGCGTGCCGCCGCGCCCTCTACGTCGACTCCAAGCCCTGATCCACCAAGTTCTCAATACATCATTGCTCAGATCATGGGGCAATTGACTGTAGCCGAAAAGGAAGTGCGACAATTGCTCGGTGAATTGGGGCTTCAGCACAAAAGGTGTGATGGGTGGGTCAGCTATAGAGAAAGTGCGTTTGTTTTGGAGGCGGCCGTACAAAAGAGGGCGCAGGCATGGTTTGAAAATTTAAAAAGATTGAGATCTGAAAGCGCGAGAACGGATTTGGATGTTGATGATTTTATTGAAAATCAACTAGGTTTTGCTCGTGATGAATTTTCAGGGCTCCGTAAAGACATTCCAGAGGCTACTCAAAAATTTGCCGCTATTCCCGGAAGCCGGTTTTATTCAAGCTCAGTGAAGTACACAATTTATGGAGACCTTCGTGTGGATCCTGATGCTCCTCGTGAGGCTCTGCGAAAAGCTTTTGCTGAGCGATTAAAACCGCTTCACAGGGCGTCTGATGCGCCGGAGGGTCACTCATTAACCGCGGCGCAAAAGAAGGCCGAAGGTCAGCTCAAAGAGCTAAACGCAGGTTGGGAAAATGTAAAAACAGAAGAAAAAAGAGCTCTCTATAACAAAAGGATGGGTTTCCCCGCGCCTTCTTTAGGCGCTCGATTGGCGGATGCGGAAAGTGGGACATCGAAAGTGGCAGGCCAGGCACAAAAAGCACCGCTTCCGGTGGCGCTTGAAGAACTGTCTTGGGATGCGGATCTCGGGGAGAGGCTCAGCCTTTTTAAAGGGTACTTTTCAGATCTTTTCACGCAGGACACCCGGCACATGATTCGTTTTGTCCGATTGACCGTCGAGCTTTTGGAAATCGGGTATTTTGATTTCAAGTTGACGGAGGATGCGCCGCTCGGCACGCCCCGCCAAGAAAGAGTTGCTCCCAGGGAAGCGCTGGCATTTGAAAATGCCAGAAGTCATGAAACCTACGATAAGTTGATGAATCTGGCGGCGCAGGCTGTTTTTTATGCCATGGATCATATCAATAGCCCTGTCCATCAGGAACTCCAATTATTAATAGATGCTCTTGCCGAAAAAATGGAGTTTCCCGAACAAACACGTTTGAAAGCGGATAAAACAGATGCTCGAATTTTTCTTTCCAAAGAAGCGGGGATTCCCTTATCGGACGATCAAACATTATTGGAACGAGTTGTAGAACTGCTGACACAGCCCGAAGAAGATAGCTTCCCGTTGCTTCGTGACCCCAGATGGGAGGGAATCGCTGAGTTTATCGCTCGCTACCATCAGCCTATTGTGGCCGGTACGATAGACACCGAAGGTCTTAGAGAGGGTTTTAATCAGATAACCAAGGATCTTGAGGGGACGTTGTTCGATGCTGGGATCATGACTCCTCCAGATGCGGAAAAGATCGTGCGGCGCGTGGCATTTAAATTGATCGATCGGCCTGAACAAAAACGTCGAAACATTGTTGACCGGCTTATTCGCCTGGCCAATCAAGATCTGGATGCTCCTTCAGATGAGAGACCCGCTTTTGTAAGGCTAGAGGAAGGGATCCGTATCCTGGATCAAGTTCATTCTTCCGGATTTGAAAAGCTTCGAAATTTGTTGATCGCGGATCCTCGATTTAAAAATGAAAATAATTTGCCTAGTTTTTATGCCTACTTGGACAGGCTTTCTTTGGTTTTTCGCGATGAAAAAGCGGTGGCAGAGCTTCAGAAACAAGTTTTTGTGGAACAGCTTTTTCGGGACGGAGATATCTACGGAATTTTGAGCGGCCTCTCTTTTGTGACGGGTCATGAAAAATCCCTGGAGATTCAAAAGGCTCTTTCTCAGATTCACACTAATTATAATGATTCGCGCGTCGGCATGCCGCTTCTTTTTAACATGCTGAAAAAATTGGTGGGCGAATGGGCGATCACCACGCGAAGCACTGTCGATGCTTCAAAAATCCCTGCCGGACAAGATGGGCCGGAGACATTTCGTAAAAAATACGCGATAGCACAAAAGCTCCTTGCCCTTGAAAAGATGACTCAAATCAAGGCTCAAACTCAAGCGGTGGCGGGTGCAAGGCTTTGCGGTATTAATGGGATTACGATTTGGGCGGGGTCGCCGCTTTTGGCGCGGTTTAAGCATCAGCTGTATCCTGATTTTATGAAAAGCGCTCATAAAAAAGGAGCTCGCCCGATGGCCAAACGTGGCCCTCATGGCATTGGTTCTTCGCTTCAGGTCACGGATCCCAAAACAGGTCAGCGTACTTTTAAACATGCGCGGGCGGTGAGCTCTCAAGGTGGCGGGAATCCACTGACTTACAATCGGGGTGGGGGCGCGGAATTGGTGGAACATTTTTTTAAGGATGTATTTCCTCCAGTGATTGAGAAAGCCGAAGCTGAGGGCTTTGTGATTGGAGAGGATGTGAAGCTTGAAATGCATACCCGTCTTTCCACCTCTACAGGAAAGCAAATTGAAGCCAATACCCAGCCGTTTCATGTGGGTATCGGCCGTATGGTTCAAAAAGATTCTGTTCGAGTGGACGGCAGTCTTAAAACGGAGACAGTTAACCGGGAAATTTCGGGGAAAACGCAACGCGAAGGGATGGCCGCGGCTAACGGAGATACCATCAAGGTGAGGGTTTTCCGTTCGGTTTACAATACGGATGTGGAGCTGGCGCGTTTTTTCGGCCAAGCTTACAACGTTGCTTTGGGTGAAAACGATTCCGAGGTTGCGGCGTGGCTGATGTACTTTTTAACTACCCAAGGTGTTTGGCAGGATTCTCTTTTTAAATCATATGTCATGACACAGATGAATCACATGGACGAATCTTATCCAAGTGAAGACGATTTTAAGCTATGGGGTGATGCTTTGAGAGAAGTTTACATGAATGATCGTGCGCGCATCAGCGGCGACCGGGAGGCGATGGTGACAGCCCTTGCCAATCGTTTGGAGGGTTTTCAGCGCTGGAGCACAGCGTCTCCTGAGCATCTACGCTCTTTTGTGGAAAAGGCTTACGATTCCTATCTTCACAGTGATCCGCATCAAGCCGCCCGCGAAATGATGCAAATCGTCAGCGAAGACAGCACATTCGGAATGTTCGCCAGCTTCACTGATTTTCCGTATGAAAAGCTTTTGATTTGCCGTGAACAGCCGGTATCGGTGGGGCGCAATGTTCAGAAAAAATTATGGATTGACGGTTCCAACTCTGTAATCGTCAAAGATCAATTACTCGATCTTTCCGAGCCGGGTGACGATGTCGCGATGCTACGCCTGAATCCCGAGAAAGATGAAACCGGGAAAGGGGGAGAGATACTCTCTTTTTATAAAGATGGCCGCGTGCGTATTTACAACATGAGCCAGGAGCGGGAGTTGACTCCGGAAGAAATTGCCGCTCGCTGGGAACCACAAACCGATAATCCCTACAACACCACTCTTTTTTCGAGTCAGATCGAAGGCATTGCTAGCCAAACAGAGGCCGATGTGCGTATCGTCGCCGCTTTAGAAAGAGCGATTGATCACAAATGGAAGCACGAGCCTGATTCATTTAGCCGGAAAAGTGCCAAATCCATGATCGAAGCTTTTTTGAATCTGGCGCGCCAGCGCCAAAAAGAACTAGCCAGAGAAGCGCCTTCGCGCGACGCGTATAGTTTTGTGTTGATTTCCACGCGCGAGCTGATGGATGTAGCTCGTAACTTTGCCCAGCTCTTAGCGTGGGCCTGCCCTCAATTAGCCAGCAAAATCAGAGTAGTGGATGCGCATGATTATATCCTGGAAGTCAATGACATGCCGATCGATGAATTTACCATTGCTTACATCATCGATCCCGGCGGAGATTTTGCGCCCGTACGCTCCGGGGAAGATTTGAGAAAGGCCGAACAGCGCGCTAAAGAAAGACGCGCCAAAGGCCAAACAGCCACCGCTACCACAACCGAGTGGGATCTTTTGGCGCAAGGCCGCGAACTTGCCGGGGTGTGGGGCCAAGTCAATCGTGTCGAATGTGATTTAGGGACAGCGCTGGGACAATCGTATCGGCGTGACTCCCCATTCTCCAATCGTTTATTCACCATCGATTTTGATCCGGAAGTCGATGGCTCTCTCGCCGAGCTTGCGGCTCATCAATTTGAAATGACGCATGTCTTTTTTGCGTTAATCGAGGCCTTGAGAGAAAGCGATCCCACGGGAGCGCCGTTCGGCATGACACTATCGCGTGCGGATATCAAGCATTTGCAAGAAGCGCAGGACGCCGTGATGTCGGATAAATTGAGGCGTATTGTCGGTATGGAAATTAGAGATGGCAAAGCGCTGCCTTTGGAAAAGGCGGAAGAATTTACTAGTCTCATGGCTTATGCGGATAAATTAATCCCTTATTTTTTAGAGCAGGCCAGAGAAGAAGTGGCGGCCGATTTGCATCTTATGACTTCACTGGCAGGAGGGTTGGCGTTGGGGGCTCTTACTGCCAAGATTGTGTCTTCCACCGGTTTTTCGCCAATGACAGCTTTTTGGATCAGCGTGCCGCTGGCGGTCGCCGTGCCCGTTTTGGAATTTGTGCGTTACCGGCTTTTTCCTTATGCTTACCGGCGGTTTTTACGCTGGAGAGAAGGCCGGGAAGCGTATCACCGCGGAGGGCAGAAGTCGGTTGTCATCGTAGATCCTTTTTGGAATCATTCGCTCACGATGATGTTTTCGCAAAAAGCCGGTCTTCCCAAAGCTTTTATGGATATTAAATGGGAAAATAGAAGTGTGTTTCTTTTGACCGAGATCGCGGATCGGATACGCCGCGGCACCATTTTTATTTTTTCCGTGCCTTTGGAAACGCTAGGCGGCAATTACGTGACGCGCGTTGTGGCAGCCATTGCCAAGATTCGAAAAATCGTCGGCAGTTATCAGGGGTGGAAAGGAACCGGCGCTTTAGTCACGGGTCTTGGAAGCCATTCAGAATTAGAGAAATTTGGTTTTACGCATTCGGCATCCATTTATGATAGATCCATGGCCGATCATTTAGCGACAGACCATTATGACAATCCTACGGTTGCTAGAAAAATCCTTCATTTATCCGTGGTCTCCACGGTTGGCATGGTGGCGCAGGGCACATTGATGTCTTGGATGGTGATTGCTCGAGGAGTCGCTAGCTTCAAGTCTTTTGGTTACAATTTCGGATGGTCGCCGGATGGTACGCAGGATTCAGCGCTCGAAACGACTCAACTGGTCGCTGCCCCCGTTTACAACGAAGATGCGGTGGCTGATGCGGAAAAGGCTCGCGCAGCTCTTGAAAAGGAGAGTGCTTCGGGTGTGGTGCCTCCAGGAAATGGACGTACGCCCAGAAAACCTAAGCCCGCTACGGTTGCCAAAAATACCGCTAGTGCTCCTAAATCCAATAATCATCCAAGAGTTGTACAGCCCAAAAAGCCAAATCGTGTCGTCTCTTTCTTTAGAACATTCACTGGCATTGCCAATCTTTCTTCGTGGGTATCGTTTGTATTGACTCCCAATGCCCATCGAGCCAAGAGAAAGGCGTTGGCCGAAAGCAGAAAAGAATACGAAGCCCATATACGGACGACTTTTCGTGGACTCTATCCTACGGCTCCAAAGTTGAATGGGGAAATAATAGCAGGTCATGAAGGCACAGAAAAGCTGGTGGACGACATGCTCAAAGTTAGCGACGCAATGAGAAGAGAAGCTTCCGGTTTGGTGAGGGCGCGTCAACGATTTCACGAGCTTTCAAAAGAGCAAAACGCTTCTACTCCAGTCAAGGCGGCTCGCTTGGCAAGATCGAGGGTAGTGGATTCTCGATTATTAAATAATTCGGATACTCGCTTGGAAGCACTTCAAGAGCTTAGAAACAGTGACAATGTTTATCTTAGAGCCATCTATCCGTTTCTGGCGCGTCTAACGACAGCTTCTTTAACAGCCTTGTCCGATAACGAAAAAAGGTACGCATTGGAAGTGATCGAGCGTCACCTGCCGGCGACGGCGCCAAGAAGATTTGTGATGACGGATTCCGGGATGGTGATGGAGCCGGAAATGTTGAGATTTTCAGAGGAGTCAGATCCCACCTCAGAAGCTTTGGCGGAAACATTGGATCGGAAACTGGCTGAGTTTATTTTATCCAATGCCGCCAACAAAAATAAAACCGGTCTTGAAGCGGTAGCAAAATCACTCCTTGTTTATCTGAAGCCGATGCTCGTGACAAGCACGTCGGTAGAATTTGACATAAAAGCCAATCGCGTGATCGGCGATCTTTTGAAACAACAGCGGTCGCGTTATGCCTTGGTTGATCCCAGCTATCGGGTGAATATGACTGAGTTTGTGAATGCGGGGGCGAAAAATAAACAAACGATTCTGACGGATTTGTCGGTGTTTGCTCAAGATGGCGACGGAAAACCGTACGCGTTTCGCATGGAGCATTGGAATAAACAAATGCCCGGTCGTTTCCAGCACGTGCTCGTGGTTCGAGATCCCGATATTTCTAATATCACTGAACTTCTGGTTCTTTATCCGGAAGCGGCTGTTTTTGGAAATCAGGTTATTTTCGCGCCCGGCCTAAAAAATCTTGAAAATATTCACGAGGCCGCGGGTTTCGCGCTGCAAGAGGAGATCGTCGCTTTGATGCCGGCCTCCGCCTCGCCGGATTTTCATCAAAATTATTCGTTCAAAGGCCGGGAATATCACGCGTCAATGATGGTGCTGGATCAGGATTCGCCCACGACGGTTTTATTCCTGGAAGCCGGTCTTTTGGCCGGATTAGGATCCAATATCTTGTCTCCGTATCTGCGCCGGTTGGCGAATGGCGCCTGGCTCTTCCAATTGCCTCAGGCAGTGCCACTTTCCGCTTATTTGGCGGAGACCCGCCGGAACGTGGAAGCCAATTCCACCGCGGCCTAATTCCCAGAAAGCGCTGGCGGTTTAAGGGGCTTTTGGCTAGAATTTAGGCATGGAACTCTACTTTCTGAGACACGCCATTGCCGCTGAACCGGGCTCAATTGCCGTCCGCAGTGACGCGGAACGTCCTTTGACCGAGGACGGCATGAAGCAGATGAAAAAAGTGGCGCATGGCTTTGGAAGCATGCAGATCGCTTTGGATGAGATTATTTCCAGCCCCTATTTGCGCGCCCGCCAGACGGCCGAGTTACTCATCGATACCCTAAGCCTAAAGCATAAAATTAAATTTTCAGACTTCCTGATTCCTTCCGCCAGTTTTAAGGATTTTTTAAAGCTCGCCAGCCAGTATTCTTATGAACAAAAAATTCTGTTTGTCGGCCACGAACCGAGCCTTAGCAGTTTCGTGGCGGCTTTGATTTCTTCGGATCGGCATGCCGGTTTGGAATTTAAAAAGGCCGGGATGTGCTGTGTCGAGGTCTCCGAATTAGAATTTCAGCCTGCCGCGCGCATGAAATGGTTTATGACACCCCAACAATTGATAGCCCTGCATTAAATGACTAAGAAAAGCACTAAAATCGCTTTTTTTGATATTGGCACCAACTCGATTCACATGCTGATTGTGGATGTGAAGCCGGGACTGCGTTTTGAGATTCTCGATCACGAAAAAGACATGACGCGCTTGGGGGACGGCAGTTTCGAGAAAAAAAGATTGTCCGTCGCTTCTATTGATCGCGCGGTGCAAGTGATTGAACGTTTTTACAAAATCGCCAAGAAACAAAATGTGAGTAAATTTTTCGCGACGGCGACCAGTGCGGTGCGCGACGCCGAAAACAAGCGGGCTTTTACCGACGCGGTTTATAAAAAAACAAAAATCCGGGTGCAGGTGATCTCCGGTGAAGAAGAGGGTCGGCTTATTTTCTTGGCCGCCCGCTCGGGAGTCAAATCGCACTCCAAAAAAGCGCTCGTGATTGATATTGGCGGCGGCAGTATGGAATTAATTCTCGGCGATTATGAGAATATTTATTTGAATCGCAGTTTTAAATTAGGGGTCACGCGCCTGACGGATCATTTTATTTCTTCGGATCCGCCGTCGAAAAAGGAAATTAAAAAAATAGAAAAATGGGTCGAGTCCGAAATCCGGCCTTTTATTAAAAAAGCCAAGAAGGTGGGTTTTTCCGCCGTGATTGGAACCGCCGGCACGATGATTAATCTAGCCTCCATGGCCTATGAGGAAAAACACGACAAGCCGCTCACGCTGTCCGGGCATTACCGCTTGACGCACAAAGAGTTATACAAAATTTACAAAAAACTTACTAGGCGAAACCTCCGTGAAGTCCTTAAAATGCCTGGACTGGACTTAAAGCGCGCGGATATCATTACCGCCGGGGCGGTGCTGGTGGAGACCTTGATGAGGCTTTTGAAAACCGAGGACATGTTTATTTCCAATAAAGGCATTCGAGAGGGCGCGATCCTGGATTATCTCTTAAAACACGAGGCCAAATCCTATGAACCCGGCGCGCCTTACCATATCGAGTGGTTTGGACAGAAGCCGTTTTTCAATGGTAGAATCATTCTATAAGCGAGGGTTTTATGGCGTTGTTTGACAAGAAGCACGGCTATCCCGGAAAGCTCTTTATCGTCGAGGGCGTGGACGGTTCCGGCAAGAGCACGCAAATCGCTCTCCTCAAGAAATGGCTGGAGGCCGAAGGCTACTCGGTTTTTTTTACCGAATGGAACAGTTCGGAGCTTGTCAAAGAGACTACCAAAGAGGGTAAAAAGAAGAATATTCTGACGCCCACCACTTTCAGCCTGCTTCACGCCACGGATTTCACCGATCGTCTCAATTATCAGATCATTCCGCCGCTCAAGGCGGGTATGATTGTTTTGGCGGATCGCTACGCGTACACGGCGTTCGCGCGCGATGTGGTGCGCGGCGTGAGCCCGACCTGGGTACGCAATCTTTACAGTTTTGCCCCGAAGCCAGACATCAGTTTTTATTTTGACGTGCCTGCCAAAATCGCTTGTGACCGCATTCTCTCTAGCCGTTCGCAGATCAAATTTCATGAAGCGGGCATGGATCTGGGCTTTAGTCTGGACACCAAAGAATCCTTCAAGATTTTTCAAACAAAAATTTTGGAAGAATACACAAAAATGAGTGACGAATTCGGTTTAACGACGGTCGACGCGACGCTGGATATTCACGACCAACAGGAAATTGTGCGTGACGCGGTCAAAGAGACCCTGAAAGGTTATTCCAAAAAAAGGACGATTCATGCCAAGCGACCCAAAGTATTTTGGCGAAAATTTACCCTATCATAAGTCTTTTCAAAAAAAAGGCCAACTGATCGTCATTGAGGGCACCGATGGGAGTGGGCGCTCCACACAGGTGGGCATGCTCAAAAACTGGCTGGAGGTACAAGGCTATGCCGTGGTGCTGACCAGCTGGGCGCATTCGACGTTGATGGAAAAGTCGATCGAGCTTGCCAAGCACGGCAATATCATGGATCGGATGACGTTCACGCTGCTTTACGCGACCGATTTTGCGGATCGTTTTGAAAATCAAATTATTCCGGCGCTCAAATCCGGGCATATCGTGATCGCGGATCGCTACATTTATACCGCCATCGTGCGCGACGCGATGCGCGACGCGAATACCGGCTGGATACGCGATCTTTTTAGCTACGCCCTGGTGCCGGATGCGGTTTTTTATTTGAATATCGGCATCGAGACCCTGATTCCGCGCGTGATCGAGTCCGGCGGGATGAATTATTGGGAAGCCGGCATGGATCTTCATATGGGGCAGGATCTTTTTGACAGTTTTGTGAATTATCAGTCGGCGTTGATTGACCAATACGGAAAACTCGCGAAAGAATTCGGTTTTGAAGTGATGGATGCCGGAGATAAGGTCGAGGAGATTCACGGAAAAATCCGTGAAAAGGTCAAAGAGATGCTCAAGAAGCCGAAAAAAGCTCAGTAATGATTCCTAAGCCTTCCATTCTCATCGTCGATGATGAGAAAGATATCGTCCAATTAATCCAATACAATCTCGAAAAAGAAGGCTATCAGATCCACACGGCTTCCACCGGTGAAGAGGGGTTTGAAACGGCGAAGAAAAAAAGACCCCAGTTAATTATTTTGGATTTGATGCTTCCGGGGATTGACGGTTTAGAAGTTTGTAAGCTCCTACGGGCGGAGCCACTGACCAAAAATATCCCCGTGTTGATGTTGACCGCCAAAAATACGGATGTTGATCAGATACTCGGGTTTGAGCTCGGCGCCTCCGACTATGTTTCCAAGCCTTTTAGCCCCAAGGTGCTCTTGGTGCGCATTAAAAATATTCTTAAAAATCGCCAGACTCACAAAGAAGACAAGGTGGTGCTGAAGGCCGGGGAGCTCTCGTTGGATAAGGAAAGGCAGACTTTTTCGGTGAAGGGCAAAGGAGTCGCCTTGACGCGTCTGGAATTTAAAATCATCGCTTTTTTAATGGAAAATCCTGGGAAGGTTTTCACGCGGGATCAACTTTTGTCGGGCGCGTGGGGGCAGGAGACTTTTGTGGTGGATCGAACCGTGGATGTGCATGTCAAAAGCATCCGCCAAAAACTTGGGAAATATCGCGAGGCGATTGAGACGGTTCGCGGCAGTGGCTACCGGTTTTCCGAGAAAAGCGGCTCATGAGCGTGTTGTGGTGGCTTGTCGCTATTTTATCAGCCGGGTTAGTTTTTTGTATTTGGCAGCTTGCGATCACGCGCCGTCTTCTTCGTGATGCGGTTTCCGAGACACTGGAAGCCACCGAATCCTCCCAATCCAAATCTAAGAAAACCAAAGAAGAAAAAAATCGTATTTTAGCGGTGTTAGAGAGCATGGCTGAAGGCGTCGCGGTGATTGATCCCAAAGACCAGGTGGTATTGGCCAACTCCGTTTTAGAAAAAATTCTCTCCCTTAAGAAAAATCAAATTGAAGAGCGTTTTTTTTGGGAAGTGTTCCGAGACTCCACCTTAAATGACGTGATTCGCCGCGCCGCGACCGAAAAAGTACCGGTTCAACTTGAGCACTCGATTCTTTTGTCCAACGCGATGTTTCAGATTCAAATTTCTCCCGTCTTGAACGAGGGGCGTTTTCTGGGGGTTGTGGTGGTATTCCATGATATCACCAAGCTCAAAGAGCTTGAGCGCCTGCGTTCTGAATTTGTTGCCAATGTGTCGCATGAACTCAAAACACCACTGACATCCATC
>JAHFFN010000037.1 GCA_023247915.1 Candidatus Omnitrophota bacterium | reverse complement strand
TTTAGGCACTTCAGTCGGAGAAATTTGCCAATAACCTAAAATACCGGCGGCTATTCTTGAGAATGCCGGCGCCGCGACATCTCCGCCGAAAATCACCGGATGCGGTTCATCAATGCTCACCACCATCACCAGTTTCGGCTCATCATAAGGAACAAAACCGACAAAAGACGCGACAAATTTATCGTGAGAATAAAGGCCGTTGATAATTTTTTGCGCGGTTCCTGTTTTGCCGGCCGCTTTAAACCCGGGCACTGCCGCTTTTTTTCCGGTGCCACGGCTAACCACGCCTTCCAGCACGGAACGCGCTTGAAGCGATGTTTCTTTGGAAACTGTCTGCTGGGCGGGCGCCGGATCAAAACTTTGAATAATACGGCCTTGTGTGTCATCAATCTGGCTGATAATTCTAGGCTTCATCAAAATACCGTCATTGGCGATCGCCCCCATGGCATAAACCAATTGAATGGGCGTGACCGCGACTCCTTGCCCGATAGGAATATTGATGATGGAACTGCGTGACCAATTTTTGGTGCTGGGAACAATGCCGCGCACTTCTCCCGTCAAAGGAATGCCCGTTCTTTCCCCAAAACCAAACGCTTTGATTGTTTTGTAAAGTTTTTCCGCCCCCAGACGCATGGCGCCTTTGACGGTTCCGATATTGCTAGAGCGTTCGATCACTTGCCGGAATGTCAGCATGCCACTGCCGTGATGATCGTGTAACACTTTTCCGGCCACCGCCCAAGCCCCGTTTTCGCAATTAAACTGCTCGTCCAAACCAAATATTTTATTCTCAAGAATCGAGCAGAGCGTCACCGCTTTAAAAACAGAACCGGGCTCAAAAACATCGGTGATGGTGCGATTACGCCGGTATTCCGCTTTGGACTTTTTGGCGTTGTTCAGATCGTAGAGCGGATAATTGGCCATCGCCAGCACATCCCCGGTTTTGGGATCAATCACAGTGACGGAACCGCCCAACGCGTTAAATTTTTTGCAGGTTTCGGCCAATTGCTGTTCGGCGATGGATTGAATCACCTCATCAATGGTCAGGTGAATGTTGTAACCATCAATCGGTGCGACAGCCTCCACTTCCCGGGAAATAATTTCACGCCGCTTGGCGTCTTTCTGCGCCAAACGCCAACCCTTCACGCCTCTTAAAAAACTATTGTAATGAAGTTCGATGCCTTCCAGCCCATTGTTATCGATGTCGGTAAAGCCAATGAGTTGGCAAGCGGTCTCCCCTTTGGGATACACACGCTGAGATTCTTTGACAAAACCCAGTCCTTCGACTTTGAGTTTGCGGATCGCGTCCGCTTTGGAAGGAGATATTTTACGGGCAATCCAAACAAAAAGTTTGTCGCGACCCAAACGTTCCGAAAGTTCGGACTCATCAATGCCCAGGATAGAATGAAGTTGCCCTGCTAACCACCGTTTGTTTTTAATATCCCGCGAAACCGCGTACAGAGAGTCCAGTCGGACGTCCAGCGCCAGATCGCGATTGCCGCGGTCGAGCACTTTGCCACGCGCGGGAGGAATCTCGATGATGACGCGCGATTGATTTTGAGCGATAGAAAAATAATTGGAGGATTTAAAGATCTGGATGAAACCCAGACGGATCAAGAGACAGGCCAGCACCGCTAAGAAAAAGGACAAAATAAAAAATAAGCGGTTTTTGGAAAGTTTTGTGTCGGCCAAGACGGCTACAGTCTTTAAATTAACGTGCTTGAGATTCTTTCGCTTCGGCCTGAGCGGTTCCTACAAAGAACCGTGTAAACATCGGACGACCCATTCCCGCTTGCGCCAAGGCAGCGTGCCGTTCCGCGGGACTGCCGGGAAGCACTAACGTCTGCCAAGATTTGGGAGATTCTAATTCGATGTGCTCCGCCAAAAGCCTTTTTTCTAAAACGTACGGAGCTTTCAATCTAGAAATATTGTACTTTAACGCCCGGGCACGGTCAAGGAACAGCACCTTGGCTTCTTCTTGCTTTTGAATCGTGTACCCGATACGCACCGCCTCCACCTGTGCGTGCACGTAGAGAAGGGAGGCCAAGGTCGCGCTGACTAAAATCATCGTGAAGCGCTTCATTGATTTTCTCCGGAATTTTTTTCAAAAACCCGAAGTTTGGCGCTACGCGCGCGGGAGTTTCTTGAGATTTCAGCCTCAGTAGCCAGCACCGGTTTTTTCGTCAGCACCGTGCCCCATTCTTGAGTCTGCCAAGAACGAAACGCGTGTTTCACCAAACGATCTTCCAAAGAATGAAATGAGATAATGGCGATTCTGGCATGTTCC
This sequence comes from Candidatus Omnitrophota bacterium, assembly GCA_023247915.1. Lineage (GTDB taxonomy): Bacteria > Omnitrophota > Gorgyraeia > 2-02-FULL-51-18 > 2-02-FULL-51-18 > JAHFFN01. Next base: position 13,417 of record JAHFFN010000037.1, on the reverse strand, counting down.
GCTAAAAGGCTGGAGGCATCAGCAAGAAATTCTTGCAGGGCATCTAATTCCTGATTCACGGCGATACGCAGCGCCTGAAACGTACGCGTGGCCGGATGAATCCGCCCATGACGATAAGCCCCCGGAACCGCCTCTGAGATCAGCGACACCAGTTGACCCGTGGTTTCAATCGGCGAGCGTTCACGACGCCCTAAAATCTTGGAGACAATGCGTCTGGCAAAACGTTCTTCGCCAAATGTCCATAAAATATTCAAAAGTTCATCCTGGGTATAACGATTTACAATTTCCTTGGCCGAAAGCATTTGAGCGCGATTCATGCGCATATCCAGCGGCGCGTCCACCTGAAAACTAAAACCGCGATCCGCCCGGTCAAACTGCATGGAGGACACGCCGAGATCTAAAATCATCCCGTCGACGCGATCGATGCCCATCGTCTCCAGCTGGCTTGAGATATTTTTAAAATCATCATGAATCAGCATTGCCCGTTCTCCAAAACTTTCAAGCGTCTTGGCGGCTTCCGCCAACGCTTCCTGGTCTTTATCAAACCCGATCAGGCGACCGGACGGAGCACTTGCCTCCAAAATCCGTTTCGCATGCCCGCCGGCTCCCAGCGTCCCATCGACATAGACTTTTCCGTCTTGGGGCGCGAGCCACTGGATCGCCTCTTCCAGCAGAACACTTTCATGCGGAACCATGAGCTCGTCCGCACAGAGCTAGCGGCTCTTAGCGTTCGCCTTCGTGATAAAAACAAACTCCCGTATCTTTTTCACATTCAAGACACGGTTAAAAAAATTCTGCGTATCGCCGTCCAAAGGATCCAACGCCCGATGACGCTTTAAATTTTCAACACTGCATTCGAAGCGTGCCGCGCCGTAAGAAAAAAACACCTCTCGGTCGTTTCTCTTGATGCTCTTTTTCATCGCGCTCTCCTTTTACCCCGCCAAGCCCTGGGGTGTTGGACCAGACTCCACACGTCCAAAAACTTTTTCAGCAACCTGTTCAAACGAATCTTTGGTCTTCTTGTAAAACTCTTGCCAGTTTTCCTTGCCCCAGATTTCCATGCGATTGGAAACGCCCACAATCACCACATCGCGTTTGATCTGCGCAAAATCTTTTAAATAATCCGGAACTAAAATTCTTCCCTGCCGGTCGCAATTAACTTCGCAGGCGCCTGAAAAATAGATTCGGTTAAATTGCCGCGCTTCGCTGGATGTGAAAGAAAGAGATTTGAACCGAGACTCTTGCTTTCTCCATTCATCTTCCGCGAATACAAACAAACATGTATCCAACCCTCTAGTAACGAAAAATCGTTCCACATAATTTTCTTTGAATACCTCTCTGAATTTGGCGGGGATAATGAGGCGCCCTTTTCTGTCAATACTATGTTCGTGCTCGCCGTAGAACATTGTTCTATCTCTCCACTATCCCCCACTTTTTGGGAGATTATGGGTAAATAATACTCCTGAGCCCCACTTCTGTCAACGATATTAGTCAAATTATTTTTTTGATAATGGTTGTTAAGTCCCTGTAAATACTGCATATAGTATATTTTGTCGATTAACATCCTAAAAAAGGCCTCATATAGACAAAAAAGAGGGAGAGATCCCCTAGACACCGAGAAGATCTCTCCGATTTTCTTTGAATTTCTTTGGACTTAAAATCCCGACGGGTCACCACGCCCATCAGGCAAACGTTTTCATTTTTTGCTGTCTCTTTCCTTTAAGTTTTTGGCCATCTCATTAATCACGTCGGCCAACTCACGCAGTTCGTCATGTTTTCTCAGAACTAACTTCACATCAAAATTTCCCTGTCCGATGTTTCGGAGAGATTGATAAATTTTAGGCAAGGGTCCGGCGATGCGATGCGAAAAAACAATCGCTCCGTAAAAAATAAAAGGTACGATGACCAGCATGTCGATAAAAAACGCGCCGTACACCCAGCGGAAAATAGATTCCAGGCGACCCTGAGGATAGACTTGCGCCAAACGTTCCCCCAATAAAAAAAAGGAAGTAAAGAAAACAACCAGCCCCGTCAAAATGGAGGACGCGAAAACGAAAAGAATCACAAATCGCGCGAAGCGAAGCTGAAGACCTCTATCGACAAAATATTGTTTGCGACGTATTCCGGGCGGTATCATTTTATCTCCTGGCTAAAAGCATCGAACGTCTGACGCGGATGGTGACGGAAGAATTTTTGGTCTTTTGAATCAACGCGATCGCTTTTTTAATCGGCAAATAACGCGTAGCCTCTCCGTCGATGCTCGTCACCAAATCATCTTCGCGAATTCCCGCTTGCGCGGCGATGCTATCCGGTTTGACCGATTTAATAAAAAGTCCGGCGTAACCCAATCCCAGCTCAAAACCCAAGGCTTGAATATTTTTAGAGCCTGATTTTTCCAGCGTATAATCCCTCTCCACTTCTAGATTAAAATTAGTGAAACGAGGGATCAAAAGTTTTTTGGCGACGGCTTCGGGCATGAGATACCGAAGCGATTCTCCGTCGATAGACACCAAGCGGTCGAAGCGCTTCATGCCCGCGGCCAATGCCGGTTTACCTGAAAAAACAGATTCGATCCGCGTCCAATCCCCTTTTTTCTCGAGAGAAATCCCAAGGCCTTCTTTTAAAAGCGTGGCATCCTCTTCTGATTTTTTCTTGATCACGCTGTCCGGGTTTTCACCTTTGCCCCACGCGTCATACAGCGTTTGTTTTTTCTCGATCTCATTGACCGGGCCTTCCGCAGAAGAAGCCCAAAAATGATTGCGCACGCCCAGCGCCGCTTTTTTAGCGTCTTCAAAATCAGGATTAACCTCTAGCGCTTTTTCATAATACGCGAGGGCTTCGCCTAATTTATTTTCGGCTTCGTAGGCTTTGGCGATTTGAAAAAAGTTCTGCTCCGGATCATCGTATTTGATGTCCTTGATGCCGGACAACAGGATGGGCGTCTCGCCCCGTTCCGTGCTTAAAATGATGCGATCCGCGTGGCGTTCGACGACAAGCCCTTTGAGTTCTTTGCCGTTTTTAAGAATGAGCGTGTCCGCGAAAGCGGGCGTCAAAATAAAAACGGAGGGCAAAAAAATCCCTCCGATAAAAAAAATAAACGTGAAAAAAACCTTTTCGGTATTTTTCATAATCCTCGAGTTAAAATTGGGCTAATTTAGAAAACGCTATATGTAGTATGCTAACAAAAAGGGTACTACTATTCAAGCTTTTCGGGGAGGGAGTCGTCGGCGAAGGGGCCTTTTTTACGGCTTTCGGCTTTGTAACTTTGGGAGGGCATCGAGAAACCGAGATCATAATGACCGGAGATCCGTTCCAGACTGTCTTCGGCGGTGTTTTCGTCGGTTTCGTAGACAACAACACTGTCTTTCAAGCTTTGAGAAGCCAATGAAAGAGCCGGCAAACCAAGCAAAAGCAAACTCAATAAACATCCTGCAAAAAATTTTCTCATGCGTGTGTTCTCCAAAAATAACCCCGCCAGCCTCGTTAAAAGCTGGCGGGTTTTTATAGGTCTGTAAGCCGGGTTTTGTCTTTTCGTTTTTTAGGACGAAGAGATGATCATCTATCTAGCCTTGCCATTGCTGGCAAGATCATCAGCAGTTTACCCGGGAATGGTAACGGGCTTAAGCGCCCTCTTCCCCTATTTAACCTTGCTCCGCGTGGAGATTGCTCGTTTCACCCTTCCCTTACGGGAAGATTCGTCTCTGTGGCTCTAATCCTAATGTCACTTTTAATGACACCGATGGACGTTATCCATCACGCTGCTTAAGTGGAGCCCGGACTTTCCTCCCGCCGACGTTTTAGTGGCGGGCGACCATCCGACCTATAAAAAAAATTCTCCGCTGTCCAAAGCCTTGTTGGCTTCCGCGTCCGCGAGTTTATTTTCTTCCCGCGGCACATGCGTTACGGTCAATTTCTTAAATCCTTGCCGCAAGTGCGATACCAATAAAAACAAAAGTTTGATCGAAGGCTCTTTGATCTTGTATTCGCCGGAAAATTGTTTGGCAACCAGCTCGCTATCGGTAAAAACTTTGAGCTCTTTCCATCCGGAGATCAACGCTTCTTGAAGCGCCAAAATCAAAGCGGTGTATTCGGCGGTATTATTGGTGGCCACCCCGATCGATTTTGAGATCGTTTTGATCACTTCGCCGTCCGTGTCCTGAAACACAACTCCGATCGACGCCGGCCCGGGATTCCCGCGCGAAGCGCCATCGACAAAAACCTTCACCCCGCCACCCACACGTGGTGGGGTCATGAGACCCAGTAAAGAATGCGAGCGCAGGACTCGCAGACAATGACTTTGTCCTGCATCTGGATCTCGTTGAGCATTTGAGGCGGAAAACCCAAATGACAACCGCCGCAGGCGTTGTGAACCACCGGCACTACAGCCAATCCTTCGCGGCTTTTTAAAATACGTTCGTACTGCGTCAAAAGTCTCGGCTCAACATTCGCCGGATAAGCCTTGCGCTTTTCTTCCCACTCGGCGATCTGAGCATTCAGCGCGGCGGTTTCTTTTTTAATGGTTTCAATCGCTTCTTTGGCTTTTTTGTCTTCCACAGCCAAGATTTCTTTTTCTTTAGCGACTTTGACTTTCACCTCTTCCACCACATCAAGCAAACGCAAAATATCTTCTTCCAGCAAAGAGTCGTCGGCTTTCAGGCCTTTGATTTCCATTTCCATGGCGGAATATTCTTTGTTGGTCTTCAAACTGAACAGCTGTCCTTGGAGTTTTTTGACCTTCTCCTCCTTGCTCTGCAGATCCATCTCTTTTTCTTTCTGCTTGAGCTGAGCCGCTCTCAATTCGTCTTCGACCGCTTTGAGCGATTGTTTTTTCTTGTCAAAAGCCTCTTCTATCTTTTTCTGCAAAAGCGGATGAGCCTCGGCTTCTTTTTTGAGCCGGTAGATCTCGGAGTCAATTTTCTGAAGCTCGACGAGGATTTTTAATTGTTCGTTGACTGCTGTGGGCATAATTGTCCTAAATGTTACTAATCCAATGGGCCCGCCTGGACTTGAACCAGGGACCCGCTGATTATGAGTCAGCTGCTCTAACCGACTGAGCTACGAGCCCAAATTCTCAAATATTAGCTTATTTGCTCTAACCCCCGCCAAAAATCTTGGCGGGTGCGCCACGCTTTGTGGCGCAGACTGAGCTACGAGCCCAAAATTAAATAATGGTGGGCAATACAGGACTCGAACCTGTGACCTCTTCGATGTGAACGAAGCGCTCTAACCAGCTGAGCTAATTGCCCGAGTCCGAAAGCTACCCAGAAAATTTGCTACAGAATTGTAACACAGCGCTCGGGTTAGCGTAAAGAAAGAAGGTAGGGGCTGGAACCCTCTCCAACCCCTACCTTTTTAAGTTTCTTCCCTGGGTTAAAACCGGATTAGAAATCCAGCTCTTCTCCCGCGCCAAGCTCCAAGAATGTCTTGAGCTTGCGAGAGCGCGTCGGGTGGCGAAGCTTTCGGAGAGCCTTGGCTTCGATCTGACGGACACGTTCACGCGTCACGTTAAATATCGAGCCCACCTCTTCCAGCGTGCGAGGATAGCCGTCATTCACGCCGAAACGCAGTTTCAAGACCTTGCGTTCACGGTCGGTGAGAGTTTCCAGCACTTCGTCCATCTGTTCTTTGAGCATCGCGTACGTGGTAGCGCTCGAAGGCGATACCGCGCGCTTATCTTCGATGAAATCACCAAAATGCGTGTCCCCTTCATCGCCGATCGGCGTTTGAAGCGAGATAGGCTCTTGAGCGATTTTCAAAATCTCACGGACTTTCGCCACACCCATACGCATGCGCTGACCAATTTCCTCAGGTGTCGGTTCTTTGCCGGTTTCCTGAACCAGGGTGCGCGAAACACGGATCAATTTATTGATTGTTTCCGTCATGTGCACCGGGATGCGGATGGTTCTGGCTTGATCCGCGATCGAACGCGTGACCGCCTGGCGAATCCACCAAGTCGCATAGGTGCTGAATTTGTAGCCACGGCGATATTCGAATTTATCCACCGCTTTCATGAGTCCGATATTGCCTTCCTGGATCAAATCCAGAAACGACAAGCCGCGATTGGTGTATTTCTTGGCAATGCTGACCACCAAACGCAAATTCGCCTCGACCAACTCTTTTTTAGAGCGCTGGTATTTATTCTCGCGGCGTCTCATGACCTGATAGCCTTCTTTCAGGTCTTCATAGCTCTTGGATCCGAATTTCACGAGCAGCGCGTGTCTTTCCTTTAATAGCTTGGTGATCTCGGCGCGTTCACGTTTACGGCGATGACGCTCGATCTCGCGGTCGATTTTATCGATACGCACAATGCCGTCGCGAATCTCATAAAAAATATCTTCAACCGTGCGTGGACTCACACGAAACTCCATCAGCAAATCTTGGACATTCGTGCTTTTCTTGGCGCCACGCAAACGGCGAGCCAAAATCTTAAGACGTCTCAGGGTTCTGGGAGCGTTATCGCGGAATTTAAATTCTTCATCAATGTATTCCTCGATCACATACTCTTTTTTGAGGAGTTTATTGGTGAAATCAAGAATGAAAGAACGCGAGTAAGGGCATTCGAACACGGCTTTACGAAATTCAATTTCATCCGCTTCAATGCGCTTGGCTAGTTCCAATTCTTCTTCACGGGTCAAAAGAGAAATTTGTCCCATCTGGCGCAGGTACATGCGCACGGGGTCATCCATCTGCTCCATACGGGCAACAGGCGCAGGTGTCGCTTCCGCCTCTTCTTTTTTCTCGGCGTCTAATTCGACGGGCTCATCCGTGTCCGATTCTTTTTCCGAATCAGCGTCCTCGTCCGAATCCGCCTCCGCGTCCTTGCCAGTAAGTTCACTGGAGTCCACGACATCGATGTTTTGAGAATTTAAAGCCACCAATACGTCATCGATTTCTCCCGAAGAAGTCACGTGGCTCGGAAGAATTTTATTTAGATCGTCGTAAGTCAAAAATCCTTTTTCTTTTCCCAAAACTACCAACTGCTCAAGACTTTTTGTTTTGAGCTTTAGCTTCGAAGCATCACTGATCTCCGCTTCAACCACGGGGGTTTCGACAAGCTTGGCGCTGGCCGGCTTTTGAGCCGTCGCGACAATTTTGCTCTTTGAAAAAAGTTTTTTGGCGGCTTTTGGGGCGCGCATTTTTTTCTTCGGCTTATTTTTTTTCATTGATTTGTTTTTCCTTTTTATTGAGTTCGTTTAAATCCATCAAAAGTTTTCCGATCCGGTTCTGATCTCCGGATCTTTCGGCGGCGGCGATTTCCGTCCGCAAATTTTCTTTCCGGCTCCGGAGTCTTAGCACTCGGAGATGCTCCAAACAATCCAAAAAGGCCTTCTTTTTATCCGTCGACGTGTCGACTCCGGTAGAGGCCATCGAAATCACCTGCACCGCTTCCGGATCTGTGTTAAACAAATTCACCAACTGACTCGCGGATACGCCCGGCGTTTCAAAAATCTTCGAAACAATTCTTTTCACCACCGGATGAGGGAAATCATCCGTCTTTACTTCCTGCAAGGCGCCGGCCGTAAACGCCGGATTTTCCAGCAAGAGCCCCAAAAAAACTTTTTCCATCAGCGACACTTCGGTTCTAGGCGCGGGCGCTGGCTCTTCCAAACGCATCGGCCGGTGAACATCGCGGCTTTTTTTCATTTCTACAACCAGCGCGTCTTCGGATATCCCGAGTTCCGCGGCCAATTCTTTCGCCCAGGCGGCTTTCAAAATCTCGTTTTTCACCTTCGCGAAAAGCGTCACCATTTCATTGGCGATTTTGACGCGGCCGTCAATCGACTTGGCATTGTGTTTGGCTTTTAAAAGAGCGAGCTTGTATTCAAAAAGTGTTTTGGCTTGCCCGAGCGTTTCTTTAAATTTCTCGGCACCGAAAGATTGGATAAACGAATCGGGATCCTGCCCCTGGGGCAACCGAACCACCTTCACTTCCAATCCTTCTTCGAGGAAAATTTCCAATCCCCGCAACGTCGCCATTTCGCCGGCTTTGTCGGCGTCATACATAATAAAAACATTTTGGGTGTTGCGCTTCACTAGCCTGGCTTGTTCGGGCGTGAGAGCCGTGCCCAAAGAAGCGGCCGCGTAACCCACACCGGCCTGGTGGCAAGCGATCAAATCCATGTAGCCTTCCACCACAATCACCGCGTCATTCTCGCGGATCGACTTGCGAGCCTGGAAAAACCCGTAAAGATTTTTTCCTTTAATGTAAATTTCCGTTTCCGGAGAATTTAAATATTTGGGCAACGAATCATCCATCACCCGGCCGCCAAACGCCACACAGGCGCCGCGCGCATCCACAATCGGAAAAATAATCCGGTTCCGGAACCGATCGTAAAAACCGCCGTTTTTCTTAGAAAGAACCAGGCCTGTCTTATCCAGCGCCGCGTCGTTAAAATCTGTTCTTAAATGCTGGTAAAGCGCGTCCCAAGACTCCGGCGCGAAACCCAACTTAAATTCTTTAATCGTCTTCTCGCTAATCCCGCGTTTCTCGAGATAGGTTCTGGCCGCCTTGGCTTCCGGACGGCTCAAAAGAAAACGGTGATAAAATTCCATCGCCAATTCATTGGCTTTGACAAACTGTGCCGTCCGCTGAAGCGAAGCCGAATCTTCCTGTTGATTTTTAGGAAGCTCGACACCGACACGTCCGGCGAGCTCTTCCACCACCTCGAGAAAATCTTTTTTCTCGAACTTCATCAAAAAACTAAAAATATTTCCGCCGACGCCGCATCCGAAGCAATGAAAAATCTGCTTATCCGGATTGACTACAAACGAGGGTGTTTTCTCGTTGTGAAACGGACAATTGGCTTTAAAATTTCTCCCCGCGCGCCTGAGCGGAACAGCCGCTCCCACCACCTCTACGATATCGAGGCGGTCTTGGATTTGATTGAGCAAGGCCTCCGGTATCATTCAAGCTTCTTCGCGGATCTAAGTTGTGGCGCGAAGTTGGCCGTAAAATCAAAGAGCGCAGGCGCAACTTTCGAAACATACGGACCCGAAAAAGATCTCTCGTGAATATCCGACTTGAGAGGCCCCAAGGGCAAACCGCTGATCACCATAAAAATTAAACTGACTAAAATCAACCACCGACAGGCGCCTACCAGCGATCCCAAAAGACGATAAAAAAATCCGCCCTCGCCCAGCTTTAAAAGTTTCAGAATAAGAAAAATCAAAAATTTGGTAATAATAAAAGTACCAATCAGAAGCGCTGCTAAGGAAGCGGCTTCCGCGCTCGCTTGATTTAAAAAGGTATTCAGAGTCAAATACTGCGAAACCGGTTCACGGAAATAAAGTGTCACGAGCGCCGTGATCACATAACCGCCCGTTCGCATGAGTTCCGGAAAAAGACCGGAACGATATCCGATATAAATTCCCCTCAAAACAGCGATGAAAACAATGCAATCAACCCAGGTGAGTCTTGAAACAATATCTTTCAAAACATCCTTTCGCTAAACTATCTATTTTGAGAATGTTATAAAGTATGCAAATAAAACCTTGGCCAGGATAACATGGGGAGTATAGCACCCAAAGTCTCATTTGTCAAACTGTTAATAGAAATAATATTTAGATTAGGCTTTTTGGCTAAATTGATAGCGAAGAACCGCTAAAAGGTATAAGGAGGCGGTCTCGCTGCGTAGGACAAGATCCCCCAAACTCACCGCTACTGCTCCCGCTTGAGAGGCCAGAGCGACTTCTTTAGGCGTAAAGTCCCCTTCTGGCCCTATCAAAACTAAAGCATTTTTAGTTTTTTTCTGCGCGATCGCCTGATGAAGCGGTTGATTGGGGACAGCCAGCGTTGGGATTAAAATAAGATCATAACTTTTGACGTCTTGTAGAAATTCTTTATAAAGACGAATTTCTGCGATCACCGGGATGCGTGTTTGACCGCATTGCTTACAGCTTTCCAGTGCGATTTTTCTCCAACGTTCCAATTTGGAAGCCCAGCGTTCTTTTGAAAGCTTCACGATACTGCGCTCGCAAATGAGCGGTTGTATCACCGAGACTCCCAACTCGCAGGCTTTGGGAATCATAAGTTCCATGCGTTCGGGACGAATCACGGCTTGCGCTAGAGTGATGGAAAGGCTGGAAGCAGTGGAGGCGATGTTTTGGCTGACCATCACCGACAATCGATGATTCTTTTCTCCCGTCACCACACCCGAAAATTTCTGCCCCTGCCCATCAAAAAGCTCCACCACATCCCCGCTTTTCAACCGAAACACAGAAATCGCGTGATGACTCTCCTCTTTCGAGAGCTCCACCACTCCTTCTTGGATTAATTTTAGGTCAATATGGAATCGATGCATACTTTAATTGTATCATGTCGCCTATTGCTAATAAACTAACGGTGAAGGATAGCGCAAACTTCAGTTTGCGTAATTCAGGTAGAATTCAAAATACCCAAAAGGTTTGAGATTTAAGGAGATAGTTCCCCAGAAAAAAGTAGGTCAGGTTTAAACCTGACCTACTTTTTTCTACTTGGTGGACCTGAGCGGGGTCGAACCGCTGGCCTCCTCATTGCGAACGAGGCGCTCTACCAACTGAGCTACAGGCCCAATCTTTTAACCTAGCCTGTAGCGAAGGAACTTTCGCCGCCGCGTATTTTCTTTTGCGGCGGACGAATCCCCTACCAGGGGAGTGCTACAGGCCCAAATTTTTTAGCGAAACGCTAATATACCAGAGTTTTTTAGCGCTGTCTCGCAATATTGATTAAGAAGTTGGAGCGGGTGTCACTTCGACTGCCTTGGCGATCGGGTACCCTTTAGCTTCCCAGCCTTGGATACCATCTTCCATCGCGCGGACGTCCGCGAAGCCCAATTTTTTGATACGCATCAGAAGCGCCGCGCTGGCTTTGCAACCAGAATTACAATAGGTCACAAATTTTTTGTCCTTTGGATAACCTGAAAGCATTTCCGCTAAAGCCGCGTCTGGATCTGGAGGTGTTGTGATTTCTTTGGCGCGGTAACGCTCCGCCTCTTCGTAGTACTCGGGTTTCAGTGGAAGAACAGCGCCTTCGATGTGCGCCGCGTCATAAGTCTTTTTATCACGCGCGTCAAACAGCAAAAAATCGACCGAGTCTAGTTGAAGTTTTCGAAGTTCTTCAGGAGAAATAATTTCTTCGAGTGTCAATTCCCGCCACGAAGCCTGAGTCACCGCGTCCACTTTCTTGGCTTCTTCGGCAATCACAGGCCGCGCCACAACCAGCGCCGCCGCGACAAAAATCATGAGCAGAACGCCTCGCTTTAAATTCATAGCATCACCTTTTGCATCCACGCCGCGTATTCTTTGGACGCCCGCTGGACAGGCACGGATAAAATCTCGGGATTTTGATACGGATGAATCTTTTTGATCATGGCTTCAAGACGCGGCAAAAGCTTGGTGGACGTCTTGATGAGTATCCACACTTCTTTTTGTTTTGTAAGCCGACCCTTCCATTCGTAAAAAGAGACAAACCCTTCACGAAAAGAAACGCAGGCCGCTAAACGCGCTTTGAGAAGTTTTCGAGCCAACACCTCGGCCTCCGCGCGCGCAGAAACCGTTGTTAAAAGCAGTGCCGCCTTCAAGGAGAAAGGACTAAAACCTCAACGTGATGGTGTAATCATTGCCTTCTTGTTCCATAATCACATGCCCTTCACGAGCCAACCAACCCAAACTCATCAACACCAGATTGCGATCTTTATCAATCCCCTTCACCAACGCCGAAAGCTTGCTGGTTTTATGTTGATCCAAATAATGCCAAATATCGCCAGCCACAATTCCAATTTCAGTAATCATTTCACACTCCTCCAGAAAACTTGTCCTGACCATCATAATCAGTCAGGGATAATAAATCAATACTTCACTCAAAACGGTCGTCCGCTTCCTTCTTATTATAGCTCTTGCACTGAGGGCACTGGGAAATATCGTGATGCGTGGAGTCCACGTACGTGTAGGTGCAAATGGAGCATTCCCACACATCCGCCTTTTCGCGCACAAATTTGGGGAAAACCGTGCTTCGCTCGAAAAAAATCCAGATCAAGAAAATCGCCAAAAGCGATGACATGAGATACAAAAAAACAGCCGTCGTGACATCGACGCGAAACACCGGCTACCCCTTGTCCTGGGAATTCATCGCGAAACGCACTTTCCCTTTTTCCGTCAGTCCCGCCTTTTGAACGGCGGAGGACGAAAATTGCCAGCCTTTCACATAGTTTTTCCACAATTCGTCCGCCTCGACATTGCCGCTGGAAAGTTCGATCTCGGCCGCCACCACATCCCCCGAAGCATTGACCGAGAAATCAATCACAACCGGTCCTGAGCCTGGTGGAAGATCCGGTGCCTCGGGACGATTGATCAAGGGACGGTCTTGAATATCTCCCTCGATTTCAAAAGCCTCTTCCAAATAACGCGTCCGGACACGAGATAAAAACTCATTGTCCGGAGATACTTTTCGGCCGCCCACTAAATCTTTCAGCGAATCAAAAATTTTTCGGCTCAAAGGCACGCTCACGACATCCCCCGGAGAATAACGCTGCATGGTCTGGATGGGAATATCGCTCACCGATACAAAATCGGAAAGCTGGCGATAAAAAGCGGGGGTTGTTTCCACTTTCGCCTGAACCAATGTTCTTAAAATAGTGTCGTCCAAAACGGGACCCAAAGAGACGATGTGCGGCGGCGGATGATATTGTTTTTTTGGGGGCGCGACCACAATGGTGATCAAAAAAAACCAAAAAAGATGCCACGCGATAGACAAAATAATCGCTATCGCGAAAGTCCGATCACGAAATGACCACGTATCGTATTCCCTCATTCGGGACGCTCTTCCTTGGAAATGGTGCCAGCCTTTTGATTGGTCGCAATATTGATTTGAGGAATGCCGAGCTCCCGGCAAAGATCCCAAATCTCGACGACACGCCCCAGCGACGCGCTGGTATCCGCTTTTAAAAGAAGGGATTTATTTTTTCGTGCGGCTTCTTTCAGCTCCGCGGTCAGTTCATTGATGGTGATCGGCTTTTCATTCAAAAACAGAAGATCCTGACCGCTCACGCTGACAATCACATTTTCGGTATTTAACACTTCACTGGTCACGGCCTTGGGCAAGCTGACTTTAATGCCGGATTGAACCACGAAATTAGAAGTCAACATGAAGAAAATCAAAAGATTGAACATGACGTCAATCAAAGGAATTTTCAGAGCCGTGTCCGGCCCTTTAGGAATGGACGTTCTGCGTTTAAGGCGCTTAAACCTCATTCTCGTCCCGTTTCTCAGCAAGAATGTTGAGAAGATCCGTGGCACTCCGTTCCATGTCGAGCACAAAACCATCGACGCGGCTCACCAAATAGTTGTAGGCCACGTAGGTGGGAATGGCCACGCAAAGACCGAAAGTGGTCGCTAGCAACGATTCCCAGATACCGCCCGCCAAATCGCCGGGATTCACCGG
>JAHFFN010000003.1 GCA_023247915.1 Candidatus Omnitrophota bacterium | reverse complement strand
GAAACCCCCTTCACATCTATCGGCGAGCCCTGCACCTTATCATCAACGTAATACTCAAGCGCATCGCCCTTTCTTTCGACTTTTATTTTGTGCCACTTGTGAAGCTCGAGATAAGTCGAAACAGCTTTGGGAGAATTCCAGTTGGAATACAAACATAAATTATCTTGGGAAACTAGAAAAAGCCAGCCACCGGGCTTTTGGTCTTTGGAGACAATGCACTGACTGCCATCCTGATTCAAATAAACCCAGGTTTCAATGGAAAAATCACCTTGGCCAAAATCAAAATCGGAAGATCGAGGGACACTCAAATAATCTCTGTCTCCGTCAAAAATACCAAAAGCCTCTCCGCTCGGGATGCTGCCGTAAGCCGAGAGTTTTGCGTCTCCGATAACGCTGACAGGGTGCCCTTTGGTGCTTTGGTCTTTGAAAAGCGACTGGCCTTGAACAAAACCTTTTGATTCTTCGGGTAAAAATCCCAAAAGTGTGCCGTCTGGATCGTATTTTAGTGCCACTCCATTTATTGTGGCCCAAATATTTTGGATGGTGTCGTCGCTTTTTAAGTCATAGGTTAGTTCTAAGACATCACCGTCCGGTCTTTCGACCTTTTGAAGCTTTTTGTCTTTGAAATAAAAATGCGTGTTGTCCGCGTAGATTTCTTCGGTAACTTCGGTGGGGGTAAAAACTTTCTTGATTCCTGATTGAAGCGTCAAGGTTGCCTGCTTAAAAGAGCGGTCATCATTTAAAAGAATGTTCGTGATAACTGAACCGTCGGGACGATGGTCTATTTGAATTGCCTTGCCATCTTGATAGTGAACCAAAGAACCATCCGACAAAATCTGCTCGATCAACTCTTCGCGGACATTTTCATCTTCTTCGATTAATTGTTTGGGACCGTCTTTAATGGCGTATTCATAAGAAGTCTTAGGAGTATAAGTATAGGCGAATTTCTTTTTATCTTTTTCTAAATAAGTAAGTTTATTTTTTTCATTGTAAGTGCGGACAACACCTTCCTCATCAGTAACAATGGCGTTGGTGTTTTTATATTTGTAAGAATAGGTATGTAAGGGCTTGCCCAAACGAGTCACGACAACTTCTTTTATTTTTTTAGCTGAAAGATTACGCGTAGGCTGGAGTGGTTGGATAAACATTGGAAGAGCGTCGTAGTAATTATACGTCGACACGACCGAAGTATCCGCGGCGATCGATTTTAAGAGAACTCCGTCTTTGTAGGTTTTCTTTGTGTTCTCTTCCAAGTCATCGATCTGAGTCAACTCTTCGCCTTCAGGTGTAAAAGTGTAGCTGTATTTAAAGGTGGGCTTCGAAAGAGTGTTTTTGTAGATCTCATAGATTTTTCCGTAAAGATAATGAATCTCAAGGGTATTGGGATTATCCGCTGTGGGATACATAATTGTTTTGAGGATCTGGCGGTTCTTGTCGTAAAAAGCTCTACTAAGCGTCGTGGCTTTGGCTTTGTCAGAATTTAGATCGTTCGCGTCCTTCTCATCAACCGTGTAAGAACCGTCGACATCATAAGTGACTATTTTTGGATTTTCTTTGTCGGTTTCAACAAGCTGGGTTTTATCTTTTAGATAACTGATGGATTCATTATTTTGGCGGATTATTTTTTTGAGCGAATAATCGGCCGAATACTCCATCATTTTGATCAGGTCTTGATTGGGGAGAATTTTTGAGGCGGCTAGATCAAGCTCAGCCGTGATGGTGTCGGGTGCCGTGTAATTAAAGTTATAAACCAGTGTTTCCGGTGTCGTGAGTTTATTAATTTGGAGTTCTTTTAGAATCTCATCAAAGTGGTAGTCAAGAATGGTCTCATCGGCTCGACGAAGTTTGATGAGATGCCCATCTTTATAAGTTCTTTCTTCTCCGTCGGATGACAATATGGTGACGTCTGTAATGACATTAGTTTCGCCGCTAAACTTAATATTTTTAAGATCAACGTCATCATCCTCGGTGGCAGTGCCATTATCATTAGTAATAAAGTCGATGTCTTTGTCCTTGTAATGAATAGTAAGGTCGCCCACTTTTACTTGGGCGAGATTTCCTTTGGCGTCGTAAGAGACATTCAGATTATTTTGTGTGATTTGAGTGCCGGTGAGATTTAAATATTCATTCTGATCAAATGTGAATTCGCTTACAAGATTTCCCTCTTTATCGGTGACTTGGTCAGGGAGACCGTCTTTAAAGGTGACTTTGGTGCCATCTGATTTGACGACTTCTAAAGGAGTCTTGGAGTCTGAGTAGAGAATGTATCTTAGTTCGGGGAGGCTGAGAGAACTAGGGGCTATCGGTGTGGGCGGTGTCCCCAAGGCAATCCCTTGCCCGCCTCCGACTTTTGCCCAAGTCCAGTAATCGCGATTCGACAAGCCAAATTTCTTGGTTTTTTGGACTTTGGCGTAGAGGTCATAGCGAATGGTGCCGTCTGGGTTCTTAGAGTAAACATAACGGTTTTCACTAGTGGGTGAATAAAAGATGTGTTGGATGAGCCCTTTAAATTCACCGGAGGTGTAGAGATCGCAGTAATGGTCTTGATAGGTAATGCGTCTTAGAGTGCCGTTTAGATCATACTCATAGGAGTGGTCGCCTTGAGTGAGTGTCATTTTGTCGACAGACAGAACAAACTCTAGGCCTTTGGAATCTATGAAGGAATAGAGCATTACTTTGGTTTGGTCGTCCGAGGTCTTATAGATAAAAGAGGTGCCATCGGGGTTAAGGATGCGGTCCAGGAGGCCGTTTTGATAGAGGGTTCGTTTGCCTTCGGAGACAGTCTCTTTTAGAGAGCCGTCGGGATTATAGAAGGTTTGAAGTTTATTGGATTTGATCCAGAGAAGTGTTTTGCCTGTCTCGTCATAGCCGTAATCGGAACGTAAGCCGTCTTTGGAGAAAGTGTGGTCAATCTGCCCTGCTCTATAGAAGATGGTTGAGCCGTCGGGCATGGCATATGAGATTACTTGGCCGTTTTCAAAGATTTGGACGGAGCCGTCAGATAGAGTGAGATTGGCACTTGTGATGAGGCCGCTTGAGTCTAAAGAGATTCCGTTTAAGGTGTTGCCATCTTTTTGTTTGACGCTTAGGAGTTTGCCATTGACATAGTTTAGAATGTCGCCGTTTTGGGTGGTGAGACTGAAAGTGGGATTCTGGTCGATGAGGTCGTTGAGATTATTGGCCTGAGCGACACGGTTCTCAGCGGAAGACTGACTAGCGGCAAGCTCCGAAGATCCCATCCCGACCGATCCCCGCTCCGGATTGTCTTCTTGAAAGCCGAGCTTGGCACTAGCCAGTATTTGTCTTGGGTCTGCCGCGTACAGCATCTGGGAATAGGCTAGGCTCAGAATCAGACTCCATGAGATGTTCTTTATAAATAGTTTTCTTAATGCGTAGGGTCTTAAAGCAGAAAACCCGCTCGAAAGGAGCGGGTGATGGGATTGCGGTTTGCTTTCTTGTTGCTTCATAAATTTCAGTACTCCGAAATATGCCCGACAACTGTGATGAATTCAAGAGTACACGTTGAATGTTTATTTGTCAAATTTTAATTTGATTTTTATTCAATATTTATTTAAGCGGGATTAAGTAAAGCTTAACAATGCTGAATAAATGCCTCTGGGAGGTCGTTAAAAAATTTGAATATTCATCAATGATAGGCTAGACTATCGTTAAACCTAGGAGGGTCTCATGGCGTCCGAAACGCACAAACCTACCATTCTTGTTTGCGACGACGAAGAAGGTATTCGCGAATCTTTCAAATTAATTCTCGAGGACAACTACTCCCTCAAATTTTCTAAAAACGGCCTCGATGCTTTAGAGCTCTTAAAGTCCTTCACACCGGACTTAATGCTACTCGACATCAAGATGCCCAAACTCCATGGAATGGAGATTTTAAAACAAGTCAAAGCGCTGAAGCCCAAGCTCCCCGTCATTATCGTCACCGGCTACCAAAGCGTCGAAACCGCCCAAGAAGCCCTCCGTAACGGTGCTGCCGATTACATCCCGAAACCTTTCGACTCCAAACACGTCCTCCGCTCCATCTCTCAGACACTCCAAGAAGCCGCCAAGAAGTAATGAATTACTATGCCATTCGTCTGACATTGGACTAATCGGCTTACGATATAAATGCAGCCCTATTTTTATAGCCTACCCCTTACGTTTATTTCAGCGCTGTCACTTGGTATCTTCGTTCTTTATAAAAATCCAAAAAACATCATAAATCAAACTTGGTTTTTGATGTCCTTATCAGTTACGGCCTGGAGCTTTTTTATTTGGCGTTCATTTTTTGCAACCAATTACGATGACGGCTTACTTTTTAGCAGGCTTTGCAATGTCACCGCTAGCTTCATCCCTGTTTTCTTCACCCATTTCTCTCTAGCCATTACATACCAAGAAATAAAAAATAATCTTCTTCTCAAATTGGGCTACGCCAATATTATTTTGATTACTATTCTAGGATTTACACCATACTTTGAAACCGTGCGATCTATTTCTATATTCAAATATTATGCTGACCCGGGGCCTTTATTTCATTATTACTTATTTCATTTTATTTTTTATTCTATTTACTCGGAATACTTACTATTCAAAAACTTAAAGCATCTATCCGCCGATAAAAAAAATCAGATTAAGTACATCATTGTAGCCACGGTTATTGGCTTTATAACGGGAGATGCTGCATTTCTTCTTGTTTATAAGATTCCTATCAATCCTACAACGCTTCACTTTGTTTGGATTTACGTAGCGATTATTTCGTATGCGATTGTGAAGCATCGGTTAATGGATATCAACATCCTTGTTCGGCAGGGTTTAATTTATTCATTCCTTATCGGGGTTATTACTACATTTTATTTTTTTCTAGTTTATTCGGTTGGTACTCTATTCCAAAACTATATGGGCTACAAATCATTGCCATTTACTATACTGCTATTTACTGTCATTGCTCTCTTCTTCAAACCCATTGAAAGAAAAATTCAAGAACTGGTTGATCTTCTTATATTTAAAAAAACAGCTGAAATGTTAAAAAAAGAAAATCAAAAATTGACCGCTGAGATTCGAGGAAAAGATCAGATGAGGGCTGTATCAACTTTGGCTGCAGGAATGGCACATGAGATTAAAAATCCGTTAACTGCGATCAAAACTTTCACCGAACATTTGACTAAAAAGCATCATGATCCCGAGTTTATAAAACAATTTATCAGCATCGTTGGTGCCGAGGTTGATCGTATTGACGGTACGGTTCGCCAATTACTTGAATTTTCTAAGCCCTCCCCTCTTCAGCTTGAGAAAGTTGAGCTACATAAACTTATCGATGAAACTTTAAATTTTTTAAATGGTGAGCTTGTCAAGTATGACATTCATCTTGAAAAAAGTTATATTGCTTCAAATTCGCTGTTAAGCGGCGATAAAAAACAACTCCGACAAATCCTTCTAAATCTTTTTTTAAATTCTATTCAGGCTATGCCTAATGGTGGCGCACTTTCCATTACAACAAAAAATAATTCTAACCTTCTAGAAATTTCGATCGCAGACACCGGAAATGGCATTCCCAGAGAAAACCTGAAATATATCTTTGAACCTTTTTTTACAACTAAGGATGGGGGTACTGGACTCGGCCTATCCATTGTTCATGGAATTATAGAGGAGCATGGCGGGAAAATAACCGCTTCCAACGCCCCAGAAAAAGGCGCAATATTTACTTTGGCTTTCAAAACCACATTATGACGCTCTCAATTACGCCTTCACATCTACCATTCTATTCGGTCTTAACGTTCTTTTGTGGAGTTGTGTGTCTTTCGCAAGGCATATTCGTCTTAACTAAAAATCACAAAAACCTCACAAATCAACTTTACTTTTATTTTTGTATAGCAATTTGCATCTGGCTTTTCTCGATATCTCTTTTATCGTCCAAATTATTCTCTGATCATACATCTCTTGTCTTGGGCAGATGGGTTTATACCGGCGTTGTATTTATGCCAACGCTTGCCCTGCATTTTGCGACATCCTTTGTTAAGAATGAGCTAAAGTCAAAACCCCTGAAACGTGACCTAATAATCGCTTATTCATTCACTTTTGTCTTTTTAGTTCTTGTGTGGACTAGTAATAGCTTTATATCTGGCACATACAATTATTCTTGGGGATTCTATCCAAAAGGCGGCGTGTTTCACGCTATCCACACTACGTTTGTGCTAGGTACAGCGTTTTATGCAATTCATTTACTGCATCTTGCGCTAACTGTCGTCCGAAATGAGCATGGAAAAACTAACAGATACCACGAGATAAAATATTTATTTTTAGCAATGATATTTGTCACCTGCGGAAGCTCTGATTTTCTTCATAACTGGGGAATTGATTTTTTTCCGGTGGGCTGTATATTTGCAGTGCTCTTTGTCACTTTTACTATGTACGGAATATTTCGGCATGGCGTAATGGGAATTTCCATCGTCATTCGAAAAAGTTTGGCCTATTCGATATTAGTTTCAATCATTGCCACGTTATACTTTACTATCGTCTATTTGACCGCCACTTTTGTTGGGGGATTAGCGAAAGCTCATTCTGCTCCTGTTATTTTATTAATATTAACGGTCATAACGCTTCTCTTTAAGCCCCTGGAAAGAAAAATTCAAAGTTTCGTTGACCTGCTTATTTTCAAAAAGACTCCTGAGGAATTGCAAAAAGAAAATGATCGTCTGATTCAAGAAGTACAGAAAACCGAACAAATGAAAACCGTGGCAACGCTGGCGGCTGGGATGGCGCATGAGATTAAAAACCCACTCACCTCTATCAAAACCTTTGCGGAATACCTCCCTGAAAAATATGATGATCCTGGATTTAGAGAGAAATTCAAGAAAATTGTCGTGGATGAAGTCGATCGGGTTAATAATATTGTGAAGCAACTTCTAGAATTTTCCAAACCTCAGGAGCTTGAGCTTAAACCTTGTTCAATGGCTTCAATTTTGGATGATACGCTGAGCTTACTTGGTAATAATTTACTAAAAAATAAAATCGAGCTTGTTAAAAAATATTCAAGAGACATAACTCTGCTGGTTGATAAAAATCAACTCCGCCAAGCTTTTTTGAATCTCTTCCTAAATAGCATACAAGCCATGCCGGACGGCGGCACCTTAACTGTGAGTATTTCAGATTCGATGATTATTATTTCGGATACCGGCGTGGGCATTCCAAAAGAAAACATCTCCCACCTCTTTGATCCCTTCTTCACTACAAAGGAAGAAGGAACTGGCCTTGGCTTATCAATCGTTCACAGCATTATCAGCAAGCATGGCGGGAAAATGGAAGTAAAAAGTAAACTGGGAGCAGGAACTGAAATTAGTGTAATTTTGAAAAATCGTAGCTAGTGTATTCCCTCTTAGTTAGTCTTCCGGCTTTATAGGCATTATAGAATGCATCGACGATTTCAGGGTCAAACTGGCTGCCCTTGCACCGGATAAGCTCCTTAAACGCATCCTCTGACGCGGAAGAAGCCTTATAAGCACGAGCCGTTACGATCGTATCGTATGAGTCGGCTGCGTTCACGATACGTCCGATAATTGGGATGTCCTTGCCTTTCAAGCCATGCGGGTAGCCCTTCCCATCAAATCTCTCATGATGATACAAGATACCGTCTGCCAGATGTGTCAGCCCATCCACCGGCTTTAAGATGCTTCCGCCGATCGCCACATGGGTTTTCATGATTTCAAACTCTTCCGTGGTGAGCTTATCTGGTTTGTTTAAAATATTGTCCCGAATACCTATCTTTCCAATGTCATGAAGCAAAGCGGATAACTGTACTGTCTCCATAAATTCACGATCGTATTCAATTTTTCCCTCATCAATCAACTCTTTGGCAATGACAAGGCTGTAATGCGATACGCGCTCTGAATGGCCATGCGTATAACGATCTCTAGCGTCGATAGCCGTCGCAAGAGCTACCGAGGTCTGGATAAAAAGATTGTGCTCTTTGTCATAAGCGATTTTTAGATCTTTAATAAGTTCCGCATTTTTGACGGCCATGGCCACGTCATTGGCCAATGTCACAAAAAGATTAATTTCTTCTTCGAAATATTTTTCTCCTGATAGCTTTTCACCAAGGATCAGAACACCTATCAGCTCGCGCTTATAAAAACTTGGCACGCAAACCGAGGCACGAAAATAATCCATCTGCTTTTGAATATCTTCGTAGTGGATCGCTCGGCCTTCTTTTTTATTCACAAATATTTCAAAGTTCTGAAGGTGCTTAAGCTCGCTGTATACCAGTGCTTCTTTCCGATCAAATGCGCTATTATTAGAAGCGACAAAGAAAGTGACAAGCGGGTTATTTTTAGTGACGCGGATATAGCCAACGGGGATCTTAACGCCGCCCTCGCCTTTACTGTCGATTAGAACATAGGAATCTTTAAGACGATCAAAAAGGAGAATTCCTACATGCGTAACACCGATCTGGCGATCAATGAAACGTGTGATAATTTTAAGCAAGGTGATCGGGTCTTTAACCCGGATCATGCCTTTGGAGGCGTTTAAAAGGGCTTCCTGGTAGTCTAAGCGGCTATACACAGTCATCCTGAGCGAAGCGAAGGATCTTCATCTAACATTTTCCAAGCTCTTTATCTTCCCAAGCACCGTTCCCTCCAGATACTCCAACACCAGAGGCTTCGTAATATAGTCGTCCGCGCCCAACTGCTTGGCTTTCTCAACGGTATCTTTGTCGTCAACACCAGTAACCATGATCACACGGACATTCGGCATCGCCTGCTTGATTTTTGGAAGATACTCAATCCCTTCAGTCTCGCGACGCATCACCACATCCAGGATCACTATATCCGGCTGCACTAATGCAAGCTTCGCCATCGCATCATCACCGTTCAGTGCCGTCGTGACTTGAAATCCACGCATTTCAAAAAAAGATTTCACAAAATTACAAATGTCTAGCTCATTATCCACCACAAGAAGCTTAGGAGCTTTACCCATTTTTTTCTCCGTTCATACGACTAGCCAAGGCTTGCCTCACCTTTTCTTCCAAATCTTTGAGCGATGTTACCGGTTTATCAAATGTCGTGAAGGCTCCCATTTTCATAAGCTTCGCTCGGGTTTTTCCTTCGCCTTCAGATGCTGTAATCATAATACATTTGGCGTCCGGTTGATCCAACAGAATCTCTCTCAAAACATCATCCCCGTGAAGCCCGGGCATTTTAAGATCAATTAAACAAACATCCGGCTTTTCGCGTTTAGCAATAACCAGACCCGAATCTCCCTGATTAGCGACAAATACCTCATACCCTCTCGGCCCAAAGTAGTTTTGCATCAAATTAGTAAATTCCACCTCATCGTCAATACTCAAAAGTTTTGGCATAAAGCGTTAGGCCACCGCTGCCATTTTTTCAGTTAAGGGAAACTTAAGAGTAAATGTTGTCCCTACGCCCTGCTCGCTTTCAACCTGGATAGAGCCCTTATTGCGCTCAACCACCTGCTTAACAATAAAAAGTCCGAGACCCGTGCCCTTCCCAGGTTCTTTGGTCGTGTAGAAAGGATGAAAAACCTGTTCGAGCTTATCCTTAGGGATCCCCGAACCGTTGTCAGCGATACGAATAACGGCCATTTCAGTTTGAACAGCGCCCGAAACTTGTATCGTGCCCGCCTTTTTATCCATAGCTTGAGCAGCATTTCGAATAATATTAAACAGAACCTCCTGAACTTGTTTCCTATCAGCCAATATGGCAGGGAAATTTTCTGTAAAATTTTTACTAACAGCAATATTATTAAGTTGCAAATCATGCCCAACTAACCCCAAGACTTCATCGACTTCTTTATCTACATGCACCTCTTCAAACTCCGAGCGTTTGGATGGCTTGGCAAAACTTGAAAGCTTTTTGGTGATTGCCGTTGCCCGATCTGTTTCTTTGATTACCTTTCCCATCACATCCGATGCGATCGCCAAAACCTCATCTTGAGATTTTGATTTGTAGAACCCATCTCTAAAGTTCAGAAGAAACATTTCGCATTGCCCACGGACAATCCCAAGAGGATTGCAAATCTCGTGATTAATTCCTGCTGCCAGCGTCCCAATCACCGCCATCTTTTCTCGCTGAGCAGCTTCTGCCTGAGTCTTTGAAAGCTCATCGAAAAGCTGGGCGTTAGAAATAGCGATCGCTTCTGTGCGAGCAAGCGTGGTTAAGATGTCTATATCTTCCTGGGTATAGTCCTCTCCAGATTTTTTCATGCCTAGACACAGAACCCCTATCAGTTCTTCGTGGAGTGTGATCGGCAAGCAAAGTCTCGCATTCAACTTAGCAAAATTATCTTTAAGAAGGCTATTTCCCTCAATCTTATCCGCTGCCTTATCCTTCGCGATTGGCTGATGGGTTTTCTTTAGATAAGCAATAACCGTGTCGCTGTCATCAAAAACGATCTGCTTATCCTTTATCCCAGATCCCGCCATAAATTTATATTTTTTTTCATCCTTATCAAATAGCAAGACTGCAGCAGCTTCGAGCTTCATGATCTTGATCAATCCCGCTACGGTTTGATCCATCAGCTTCTGCAAATCTAAAACGGTGAGAGTCTCATTAGTAAAAGTTCTAAGAAGTTCGCGATAGTCATATTTTTTCTGAAATAAAAATTTCTCAGTGGTATTTGTCAAAAATATTTCTAGGGGGCGAAGAGAGAAAGTAATAATGAATACAGTGGGTATCATTGCTGTCCATTGGTTCCAGCCTAGAAAATTCATGAAAAATTCTTGGCCTAAAATTGTTACAGTTGTAAATACGCCGTAAACGAAAGCAAAAAGGCCTGCGAAAACTGCTGTACGCCTTACAATAACTTCTATATCCATGAATTTATGCACAAGTATTGTGTACGCCATCATTGGAGGATACAAAATTATAAAAACACTAAAATAAGGGGGGAACGGAACATTGAATATTAAAAAAAACAGCGATATGCCGCCTGCAAAGGCTAGCGCCAAAGCAACAAAGAAATATATTAAACGCGTCCTTTCTGTCCCATGGAGCCTTTTAATCTCAGGAAGCATTCGATAATGCGCATAGCCGGGATAGACAACGAATAGACTTGTATAAAGGGGGTATAAAACACCCCATTCGGGATAAAGCTGAATATCCATTTTTGGCAATAACGCTTTGACTACCCAAGGCGAGAATGACATAACAGACATTGCTATGGAAATTAAATATCCTAATTTTAAAAATTTTGGATTTCCTGGCTTTTTTAATAACGCCATAACAAAATGATAATATGCGATCGGTATAATCGCTCCGCATGCGTGAGAAGCCCTACTAATGAGTAACGTGTAATCATAATTAAACACCTGTATTAATGTAATAAAATACCCAAGCGCCCACAGAGCGACTGAATTACTAAAAACAAAACACCTTAAGTAGAGCTCTGATTTTGGATTTTGAAGATACACAAAAAAGCCTACTAAAAAAAATAACACAGCCGTTAAGCCTGTTGTAACGATGTATAAAGTCATGCGTGCCTACCAATCCAATCAGAGGACTCAATTTTTAAACCACTTCCCAACAGCGAAATATCCAATTTGCCCAAGGTAGATATTATCTTTTTGGCAATTTTTTTATGTCCTAAGTCATTGGGATGGATTCCGTCATCCGCCATTAAAGTTCCTGCTGAATCAAGAAACTCTTCTCTTATATCTATCATAACTAAATTAAATTTTTTGCAAATGTTTTCTATTTTATTACTATAAACCTCTTGCAATTCTGTAGGTTTGAATTTACTCTTTTTAAAAAAATCTTGATACTCTGGAAATGTAATTAAAAAATTTTTGTCGTGAATTGGTTGAAGATTGCAAATTATAGCTTCTCTGCCGTTTGCTTGAATTAAATTAATGATACGCACCATATTTGCTTCAAAAGTTTCCAAGGTTATGCGTGGCTCACCATTAGTATCTAACCAGCAATCATTATTACCTAGCAACACGATCACTTGTGTGTACTCTTTCCCGAGAGAAAGGATGTCTTTTTCAAGTCTGCGAATAGCCATCTCGCTTGTATCTCTGTTTCGTCCTTGCAAGGACACAGGAATTGTCAAAATATTTTTTATTAATTTTGCACTTCCAATTTGACGATCGGAAGCCCCTGTCCCAGCGAAGATACTATCTCCAAAGCATACAAGACCCTGTATTTTTCTAGTGCGATTTATCATGGTTCAAAAATTGGCCTGCGCCTTTCCTTGAAAGCATTTAAAGCCTCTTTCATGTTACTGTTTTTGCATACTTCTCTAAAACACTCTAATTCAATAGCCAATCCATCGCTCAATGAAAGTGCTGCCCCCTTATTCAAAGCTTTAAAAGCCAATTTGATTGCAGTGGGACTCTTTGATAACATTACTCTGGCAATTCTAAGAGACTCATCCAAAGCGCTTCTCTCGCTGACTAATTGATCAATTAAACCAAATAGTAGCGCATCCTTTGCACTAATTTTTTCACCCGTCAAAATCATTTTTTTTGCCCTAGATTCGCCAATTAACCGACCCAGCCTCTGAGTTCCCCCAAAAGCTGGAATAATACCTAAATGTATTTCTGGTTGTTGAAAAACAGCTTTGTCGGAAGCAATGCGCATATGGCACGCTATTGCGATTTCATTCCCCCCGCCAATGCAGGCGCCGTCAATAGCAGCAATTACCGGTTTCTCTAATGCCGCTATCTTGCTACAAAGATCTTGGCCTCTTTTAGCTGTTACGAACCCATCTTCCGGAGAAGAGATAGAGTTTATTTCTTCTGGGTCAGCTCCTGCTATAAAAAATTTTTCTAGCCCACTCGTAAATACCAGTACTCTAGCCTGCCTGCTTTGACCGAACAAATCTATGCACCCAGCAATCTCATCAATAATTTTAATAGTTAACAAGTTGACTGGTGGATTATTAATTTGAAGGCGCCACAAAGCACCCCCCTCCAGCTCTTCAACCTGTATTGCCCTGAATTTATTATTCATGTTATTTAACAAATTCTATGTCCCCCGAGAAGTCTATGCAGGTTTTTCATTAGCTAGTTTTAAGATATAGTCCACAATTTCTGATACTTTTCTCTTATCATTGGCTTCGTATTGATCCGGATTCACCTTAAACCTCTCTTCTAGCCCGGAAAGAAAATCTAAACTTTCTAAAGAATCAATTCCCAAATCATCATATATATCGGTATCCCAGGTTATGTTATTCTTTGGAACAATTTTAGCTTCCTTGCCATCCAGTATGCTAGACAAGACAATCAGAACACCATCGAAGACTTCATCACGACTAATCTGCTGATTATTTTTCATATCGCGCATCCCTTAAAATTAAAGTTGCGTTATTTGAACCAAACCCAAAAGAATTTTTTAGAACAGTTCGTATGGTTTTCTTTCTTGCTATATTGGCTACATAATCTAAATCACATCCAGAATCAGGATTATTTAAATTAATAGTTGGTGGAAGCAACTCTTCACAAATAGCTATGCAGCTAGCTACCACTTCAATCGCCCCGGCCGCGCCTATTGAATGCCCTATCATCGATTTCAATCCACTAATTGGAATAGTTTTTGCTTTATCGCCAAAAAGGTTTTTAATCGCATTGGTCTCAGCTAAATCATTTTGCTTTGTGGCGGTTCCATGCGCACTGATATAATCGATACTCTTTAAATCTATGTCTGCATCTTTAATCGCCGCCAACATTGCAAGCGCCGCGTCATCACCATTTGGATTTGGTGTAACCATATGATAGGCTCCACAATTTGAACCAAAACCTATTATCTCTGCATAGATAGGCGCTTCTCGTTGCAAAGCTTTTTCCCGATCTTCTAAAATAAGAATGGCCGCGCCTTCACTTAAAACAAATCCGTCTCTTGTTTTGTCAAATGGCCTAGAAGCAGTAGAAGGATCGTCCCCAATTGGATTCCCCAGTACCATCATTGAACCGTACATATCTAGCATAACGGGACCAATAGGCGCCTCTACCCCACCGGTTAATATCAAGTCACTTACCCCAAATTGGATACTTCTAAATGCTTGGCCAATGGCCTGGACTCCGGATGAGCAGGCAGTTGAAATCACTTGGTTTAAACCTTTGATTTGATATTCCATGGCAATGTATGCCGTTACAGCATTTGAGGTAATCCTTGGAACAGAACTGGCCGAAGGTTTCTTTGTTCCATTTGACTCGATATAGTTTTTTATCGTCTGCTCGTGAAAAATAAGCCCACCCTGACCCGAACCTAAAATTATCGATGCATTTTCTAAATAATGACTGTTTATTTGTATCTTAGCATCTTCCAGGGCTAGTTTTGTCGCAACCAAGCCCAAGTGAACAAATCTATCTGTCTTTCGAATAACCGCAGAAGGTAAAAAATTAGCTGGGTCGAATGATTCCACTCTCCCAACCACTCTAGGGATCCGCGGTCTTTCTTCTTTTGGTGATGCAAACCACGATAACCCAGATTTTCCGGAAAAAATGGCCCTCGTAAAGTCTGCTCGACCCACGCCATTCGGGGCTACTATACCCATTCCTGTAACTACAACACGCCTCTTCTTGCTCATAATGAATTATTAAATCCATTTCCCTTTTATACTATAAATAAAATCCTTAAGGTTTTCTTCCCAAACAAAAAATATAATGCTTCCATTTATCAGAAAAAACTCTAATGTCAGAATAACCTGCTTTTACCATCCAATGATGGAGTGTCTCAGGGGATCTATAAAAAAGAACCCAACGTTTTCCACTTTTCTGAATACCAACTTTTTCTATCAATTTCCTATTTGGATTCTTAAACTGTAAAACACCCAAAAATAAACCATCATGTTCCAAATATTCCTTTGTCTTAGAAAAATGGGCTTGAACCACATCATCAGGCTGATACTCATAAAAACCAGATGCCATAATTACATTCGGCTTCCATTCCCTCTTTACACTAAAATTTTTCAGGTGCTTGCCAAGCCTTAAAGCATTCCACTTTCTGTATAGAATAGGCCTAGAATCCCCTGAAATTTTTTTCCCAAAATTTAAGGCGCGGCTATCTAAGTCTAAGCACAGGCTTTCAATTTGATTTGATTTTTCTGGAATAAATTGAACAAGATATCTGGCAGGTCCAGATGCCAGATCAACTATTCGTGTTTTTCTGTTCTTGGAAATATTGCGCCGAACTTCGTCTTCCAAGATATTTTTTATAGTAATAAACCTCTCTCTGGTTGCTTTACAAGCCGGCAGGCTTAATAAAATTCTATCAATAATAACTCCAAATTTGTTATACCCTTTTGCCTTGTTTTGGTATATATGATCAAAATTAATTCCAGAATCAGCATATCCAAGCGTACTTTTTCTTCCAAGCCGACTTGAAAACATAAGAGCCTTAATCAGGCGCTCGTATAATAATTTATCTAAATTATTCAATAAAGACTTCATGTAAAGTTTAATAGCAATATCCAATTTGGATCATAAAACTCATCCTTCGCCTCTTATTACTGTTTTCTGTTTTGTTCCAATTCTCTCCTGACTTTTTATCCACTCATCAATGGTTTGCCGCTTGAAACGCCAATGTGATCCAACCTTAAATCCAGGCAACTTTCCCGCCGAGGCATGTTTATAAATTGTCAATGGTCTCATTCTTAGGTATTCAGCTAATTCTTGTACGGTGAAAACTGTATCCTGCTCTTCCAAGGCCTTATCTCTCCCAATCTATACTTACCCAAACTTCCTTAAATCCATCTTTTGCAACCAATCTCAACGCTAAACTAGCTAAAGGAATTACATTGTATATCTTGGCTTATCTTCTGTCAATGGTTTTTTATCAAGTTTTATCAAAAACTTATTAAAATCATTAAATATAACAAATTTATTCAAGATATTGGGCTTTTTAACCGACTAGCTGTTAAAAATGCACAAGTTGTGCTTTTGAGGCATGGTTGGTGGCTTTTAAGCTTGGAATACAGGGAATTGCACGACAAAACGGCTACCCTTGCCAATGTCACTGCTGACATGGATCGTGCCGCCGTTTTTCTCAATGAGGGAATGAGTGATTGCCATACCAAGTCCGGTTCCGGTTGCTTTGTTCGTGAAGAAGGGGTCGAAAAGATGTTTGCTGGTTTCTCCAGACATGCCACAGCCTGTGTCCTCAACGGCAACAAAAACATGCTTACCAGCCACGCCTGTCTCAATCCGTAAAACGCGTCGCTCACCAGTCATCGCGTCCATGGCATTCATAAGGATATTTAGAAACACTTGCTTGGCTTGGGATGGGTCAACATAAACTCTTGGAAGATTCGAGACAAAGCTCATCTGAAGCTCAATGCCTTTTTTGAAGATACCCCCACCTAGCAGATCTGTAACATCCGATAAAATCTGATTAAGACCACAAGATTGTTTATTGGGCTCCGACGGCTTTGAAAATTCAAGCAGATCCTTGACAATGCCAGAAATTCTCTCTGTCTCATCACTAACAATCCGAATGAATTTCTCACGAAACTCTGGATCGTCATATTTTGTCGGTAAATATTCAGTGAACGTCTTGATAGATGTGATCGGATTTTTGATCTCATGTGCCATACCAGCAGCCAAAATTCCTACGCTTTTAAGACGCTCCCTCCGCTCCAATTCACTCTCCAGCTTATCCTTTTGTGCCGATATCTCCTGAATAGTTCCTTTAAAAAATTTCTTATCGACGTACCGGCGTAAAAATGCTTCCAAGGGTTTTAAGAATAGAGCTATTAAAAGAATCAAAACAACGTTGCTAAATAAATTCGCATGAACCATTTTTTCAACTAGAATAAATCGATGCACAGCAAATACTATTAAAATGTAGGCTATGGAGATCAGAAGAATTAGAACGGTATACGTAGCCGTTCTTTGTATCACGATACGAATATCTAAGATTTGATGTCTAAAAATTGCATATAGAAGAATTACGACATAGATGGCGACACCCAAGTTTCCAATGGGATAAATAATATCCACACCAAATGGAGGCAATAGAGTCGTCATGCCTCCAAAAAATCCAAACGAAAAACCAAAAATAAAGTATTTTGCTTGTGTCTTGTTTTCATTTTTTGGAGCTTGTAGATAAAGCAATAGCTCTCGATAGCTCAGTCCAACCAAAATTAAAAATATCCAAATGGCGACGGCCATCCACGGAGTAACAATATTGTATGGCACTCCGAAAGCCATGCGAATTTTGCTCAAAAAATAGATTGGATGAATCGCCATCAACGCTGAAAAAATAATCGAATGCAGATAGGCGAACCATAAAATATTTTTATTTTTTATTTCAAAAAAATCTAAGACTAGGTGGTAGAAAAAAGTGCTGATAAAAAACCCACCAAAATATGCAACACGCCAAGATAGTAAAGCAGTCTCTGGAGTCTTGGAAATTCCTGCTAAAAAATTGCCAAATCCCCATAAAGCTACCGCTGAATTAAAGGCAGCAAATAATTTTTGAGCTTTAGATTTTCCCGTGATGCCTGCAAATATAGCTAAGCCAAAAGAAAAAAGTCCGCATAGGAGGCTGGTTAGCGTAAAAAGGCTTGGAAAATTTTTTAAACCATTTAAAAAATCTAACCGATAGGCCCACTCACCTGTCATTATTTTATGTGTAGCAACTATTGCGAATACGTAAATGATAGAGGTTAGAAATGCCGCCAAAGAATAAAAAATTGTTTTTCTGATAACAACTTTTATATCTAACAATTGATGCTTGATAATGGCGTAACTCATAATTATTGGGTATAAGGCAACTGTAAAATTTCCATAAGGGTAAATTTTGATTCCAAAAACAGGCAGGAAGCAGCTTGAACCCCCTATAAATCCAATTGCCGTTGCCATAAGAAACCATTTGATCTGAGTTCGTCGAAGTTCATTTTCAATTTTTTTCATAAAATACCATAAATTAATCAAGCTTGCGGATGTCATAAACACAAAAAATAAAACGAAATATGGGTACAACACACCGGGTGGGCATAAAAAATAAAATTGTCCAAACATCCAGGTCATATTGCCGAGCATCAGAGGAGTTGCGTCAGCCATTAAAAAAATGATGCTTATTAAATAAGCTACGACAAGACTTTTGCGGCGATGTAGCTCAAGAAAGACGACCACAAAATGGTAAAAAAGAACCGGTATAAAAATTACGCCTACATAGGTAAGTCTCAAAAAAAGAAGCGCTGAGCTAGCATCTTTGGCAAGTCCGAATGCGCACCCACCAAAACCCCAAAAAGCTACAGAGACACAGAAAATAGCCCACAGTCTATTAACGGGGCTTGATGAGTTTTTCATTAATACCCACACACCCATCGCCGTTGAAGAAATTCCTATAAGTAGGCCTGAAAATGCAAAAGGATTCATCGTGCAGGCAACCTCAGGGTGAATGTTGTCCCAATACCATGCTCGCTTTTAACCTCAATAGTTCCCCGGTTACCTTCGATGATGGAATGGGTGACCGCAAGGCCAAGGCCGGTACCGCCCTCTTTGCTAGTGAAGAAAGGGTCGAAGATGTGCTTGATTTTGTCCCCGGGAATGCCACGGCCGGTGTCGTGGATAAAAATAGTAACAAAATTACCTTTCGTGGACGTTTCAACCCGAAGCTCTCCCCCCTTCTCCTTCATCGCATCGATTGCGTTCATGAGGATGTTGAGTAGAGCCTGCTTGATTTGATCAGGATCAACATGTGCTCTAGCCTCCTCCAGCGAAGTACTAACGCGGATCCCATGGCTCAAAGTATCATTTGAAAGAAGCTCTAAAATATCCGAAAGGGTTTTACAAATATCGGTTTCACGAGGATGAGGATCGGCTGGCTTTGAAAACAAAAGAAGATCGGAGACAATCTCTTTGACCCGCGCCACTTCTTGCTTCACGATACGCGAAAATTTCTCCCTAAACTCAGGGTCATTGTATTTCTCGGGAAGATAGTCAGCAAAGGTGTTAATCGCCGTCAAAGGGTTCTTGATCTCATGCGCCATCCCCGCCGCCAAGATGCCGACGCTCTTCAGTCGCTCTCGCCTCTCAAGCTCGGTCTCCAAAAGCGCCTTTTGCTCGGAGATCTCGGAGATCGTTCCTTTAAAAAATTTCTTGTCCAATAAGCGGTGCAAAATAGCTTCGATGGGTCTCAAAAAAAGGGCTATTAGCAAAATAAATAAAGTGCTGCTGGCCAAATAATGCAGAGAGATGGTTTCTTTCATAAAAAAGGCGTGCGCCAAAAATACAACAAGCACGTAAAAAGTGGAAATCAGGAATGCCAAAAGTGAGTAATACAGCGTTCGCTTGATCACCACGCGAATATCCAAGAGCCCGTGCTTGGCGATCGCATAGGTCAAAATCAAAAAAGTAAAAATTAAAATATAATCATCCAGCGGTGGACGATGAAGCAGGCCAAAAACCGAACAAAAGTATTCGATGCCGGCGGCCATTCCTACGAAATAGGCGAGAAAAACATATTTTGCTTGCTTCCTCTCCTCTTCATTGAACCATTTAAGGCTAGCGGCCAATCTCAAAAAGGCCAAAAAGAAATAAAAACAAAAATAGCCGACAAATAGTGGGTACAAAACCCCTGGCTCGGTGATATAGAAATTGAAGCCGGGAACACTTCGCAATCCTTGGATAAAATAAGACGAAAAGTCGGCGGCTAAAAGCAGAGAAGAAATCCCATATCCAACCCGGATCCAAAATTTCTCCGAAGATCGCGTAAAAGTAACAATAAAGTCTAAAAAAAGAACCGGGACAAAGAGTCCAAACCCATAATGCCCGCGAAGAATCCAAAGCGCAAATGCCCCATCCGGAATCATATTGACTAGCCATGAACCTGATGCCCACAGCCCAATAAATAAACTCAAGATAACAAACTTAACACTAACCAAGCTCTTCTTATTTTTGAGATAAACAAAAAGCGCCATCCCACCATTCATAAGAAGCGCCAGAAGCCCGCTCCATTTATAAAACCCATCTGGGATTCGCTTAAGCGTCGTCGCCTCAGAAGCCATATTTACATGGGTAAAAGTCCCTCCCAATAGAACACTTTGAATTAAAAAAATAACGCACGCATAGCCTAACGATACAAAAAGAGTCCAAAAGGTGTACATCAGGGTTTTCTGGACAACAATTTTTATATCCAAAAGCTGGTGTTTAGAAATCGTGTAAGCGATCGTCAACGAAGCCAATATAAAAAAGAAGGTGCCAATGGGATACCAAGTTGCCCCATAAACTTGAAGAAAATCTAGCGTGCAAAAAAAGTAAAAGCAAAATCCCAGAAACAAATATTTCATTTGATTTCTGGATTGAACATCGAGAGAGGGGTCTTGGAGAGAGCGTCGCAGTAGCACTAGTCCACGAATCATAGAAATTAATGCTGTGGCCGTAAAAATTGGGTACAAAATTCCAGGCTTACTGAAATTTCCCCAAGAAAAATGCTGGTTACCCGCCAAAAAAAGATCCGTGGAGAATAAAAGAAGCAAAAGCGCGGCACCGACAACCGCGAACCCCGCGAGATACCCCTTTTCACTCCTTTCTTTTTTCAAACAAACGACAATTAACCAATAAAACGTAAAAGGCAGGGGTGTAATCGCCAGATAAGCCAGCTTCGCGAGATAGGTTACATAAGAAGAATTGGATTGTACAAAAAATGAAGCAAGCCAAACTACTTGCCAATAAAAAGTCTCAAGACAAAGTACTGAAAAAATAATCTTTTCGGGAGTGCGGGGTTTGTTGAATAAAACGACGAGGCCTAAAACAAAAAATACGAGAGTGCCGACAAGCGGCGGGATGGCATAAAAATTAAAACAGATACTTGATCCCCCCACCAAGATTCCAGTAGTCGAGGTTGACGTCGTCGCGGACGCTAATGCTTCCATTGCTAAGCGGCGCAGAACTCGTGGTGAGAACATAATCAAAATTGAGATTGAGAGCCCATTTGTCATTCATGAACCAATCCACTCCGCCGCCAAGCTTGAATCCCAGGGCAGGGTCAACGGAAGCTTCGTATTGAATGCCATTGCTGGCTGTCACATCCTGGCTCTTCCACCAGATAATGCCAGCGCCAAGGACGCCGTATGGCACATACGCTTTGTCCGGCATGTACTTTCTAAAAATAAAGTCTAAAAAAAGCGGGTGTCCCGCGATGTCGGGGCCAGGAATTGTTGCCGAACCAACTGTGATATCATTAGCGCTAAATTCTTCTCGGCCAAGAGAGACCCCTACCGCAAACCATTCATTGATGCCGTAAGACATATTGCCGCCAACGTAAAAAGTAGAGTTTATGTCGCTGTCGCTTGAAATAGCACCGGACAAATCAAAACCAATATCCGCTTTTCCTACTCGATCAGGTGCTGAGAACGCAAATGCGGAGGGGGCTAACAGTCCAAAAGACGTCAAAAGAACTAGGGTCGCGAACGCGACTCCCAACCTTTTTTTTAGATTCGAATGAAATTTAATAGAGCTTATGAACATATCCGCCATACTAGCACAAAAATAAAACCGGGGAAAGACTTGTGGTCTCTCCCCGGTCTTGGCTTAATTAGGAACTAAATTAGAATAAGTACTTAACGCCTGCGCCAATGTGCCAATAATCAAGGTCGGAGGTATCGCTAACGCGAATACCGGTTCCAACAAGATTGATATCGGTGTCGGCATTAGTGAATACATAATGGGCGTCCACGTTGACCATCCAGTTGTCATTTACAAACCAATCCACACCCGCTCCAAGCTTAATACCTAAAGAGGTGTCGATATCTGTTTGAGCGGTAACGCCACTAATAGTAACATCATCCACATCCCAGAAAATCGCGCCGATACCAACCACGCCGTAGGGGACATATTTTTGGTTAGGGTTGTTCAAGCGGAAAATGAAGTCCGCAAATAAAGGATAAGAAGTCACATCCGGAAGGCTGATGCCAAGAACGCTGTCCTCTCCGAAAGATTGCCAACCAAACGACCAACCCATCGCGAACCAATTGTTCACGCCATAGGAGCCGTTAGCTCCGACGTACACGGTTGAGTTAAGATCGCTGTCGGTGGAAATAGCGCCAGCAAGGTCAAAACCTACATCCCACTTCCCTACCCGATCAGGCGCGGCAAAAGCGGAGGCCGGCACTAAAAGAGCCAGGAGAGCCGCAACAAATAAAAATTTACGCATTACTACTCCTTTCTTTGGTTGAACTATTTACTATTTAAAACTTCCGTAGGATCGATATTAAACGTTAAGCGACCAGTCACGATCCATGAATTGCCGGTCCAGTAACACAAAAAGCGGGTAAACAAAGGGCCTTTTTCGTAATTCATTTGCAAATAAATCAGCTTGGCGGTAGAACTCACCACTTTTGACTCGATCAATTGATAGCCTTGATAATGTCCGTAGTGAGCTTCGACATTTTTAAACGTATCGGCGCCGCTCAATGTCGAAGGATCCCCTTCCATTGGGCCACCGGCTACCCAAGTCGTGATTGCCGACTCCGCGCCGGTCACGGTATAGGCTTCGAGTCCGTCTAAAATAATCTTGGGTGTTTCGGAAGTAAAATCAGCGGGGTTTGCAGCCGGAGTTGTCGTGGCAACCGGAGCGGTAACGGGTAATTCGGTCGAGGCTGAAGTAGCATATTCGGTAGATGTAGAGGTGCTAGTGTCCTCTGTTGGAGCCGAACTAGTCTCGTCGGCAGTGGTGTCCGAGCCCGAGCTATCCACCGGTGCAAAATCATTGGACGACGCCGAAGAAGCATAAGAAGAGCGATTGGATGGCGTTGTTACAGGCGCGCCGCGATAAGCCGATAAAGAATCAGCCGAAGCATCCGAGGAATCGGAGGAATCGGAAGAATCCGAAGTCGACGAATAATCTTCTTCAGCGAAAGCCCGGCTAAATAAACAAGCCAGTCCCAACAAAGCCACACCGGCTAACAATAAATAACGTTTTGATTTGATGAAATGGGTGAACATATATTGGGGTATATTACCACGTCATAGGTTTTTGAAAAGAAAAAATTAAGGCTCTAGAAGCCAAGCCAAAAGGAAATCCGTGTCTTCAATGGCCTTGTCCACCATGGAGTTAAAAAGACAGGTTTCTCTGAGCTGGGTGAGAACCGCCTGGATATAACGTAGCCTCTCAATGGAGTCATTGTCTGTCATCGGCTTCGAAATCTCGGGTGTCTGGCATTTTTGCATAGTCTTCCTCCTGAATAAAAGCAAGTATACACACTATTTGCTTATTATTCAATATTAATTTGATTTATAATCAATTTATGTTAGTTTCTAGTCATGGATTTTAACGCCTTGCTATACAAGACGTCAAAGGGTCGATTTTCCTTTCGACTATTTTTCTGGATATTTTACGATTAACAGGAGGATGGAAAAATGGAGGGGGAAGCGCTTAGAGCTGGGTCTAACAAAAGCGGGCGAAATTATTTTTTTCTATAATAAACTTTACCGGCGCCTATTTCGATTTTGCCTCTATAACCAGCGCATACTTTGGCGGAAGAACCATCTTTTCGCTCAAAATCGGCGTCCACTCGGATAAAATCGCCAAACAAGATCCGTTTCGAATCGGAATAACTCCACTCCCCTTTTGCGCTCAAGGCCTCATTCGTAGTTTTTTTTATCACTTGCTGCTCATATTTCCCATCGGGGTGCAAAATCAACTTGGAGGATACAGTGGGATAATCAAAATAGTACATGCCTGGTAAATTTTCCACCTTCGGAGAGGGTAAATTTAATAAAAATGGCAAAGGTAGAAGCGCCAAAATTACATAATAAAATTTAAATGACAATCGTCCAGAATTTTCAAGATGAGCCAGATAAGCCGTAGCCATTCCTGCCAACAAGCAATGCATCAAGGCTAATATTTTTTGGTCTTGCACGGCCTCAACGGTTAAAAGGCCGAAAAGCGCTAAAGAACAAGCCGCCGCGAATGGTAATAAGATTTTAAATTTCCAAAAACGGTTGGTGGAACAAAATATTAAGAATGCCGGCAAACAAATAAAAATCCAAACTACAGAAAATGAGACGAGATTTCCCCAGTATATCCATAAACCGTGATCACTGATGGATCGGCTGCTCTCATCAGTAACCCATAAACAAGGAATTGTTAGAAACAACTGCGCCAAACCGCTCAGTAGAAGAGCGAATAGACAAACCTTCAGACTGCTGTAAGCGCGCTGTAGTAATCTAATCAAATCGCCGCCCATTCCGTTATCGATTGGTTGCCACTCTTATCTTCAAGAACGTACTGATATTCATAAGATTGTCCGGAAAGCAATCCTGCAAGACTGATATCAAAAGCCAGGGCTGCAGGTATCACTATTTGTTCCGCCCAAACAGTCGTACCTATGACGCGATAGCGCACTTTGATTTTATTAAGGAGTTCACTAACCACCAAATGAAAGCTTGCCGTTGTGGCTGTTCTCTCAATCAAAGTATTTTGAGTGGCCTGAGGAGATGTTTCATCTAAAGGCGGTATCGTAAACACATACGGCACGCCCCCTGAGGTGGGAACATGGTTTATGTAATTGCCGCTTGTATCCATAACAACCAGCCTGATGGTGTAGGCTCTTCCGGAATCAAGGCCGTTTAATAAGAAAAATGTTGCTGGGCTGGCGACAATATCAAAAAAGTGATACTTCTTAACAGCCTGTGTGACTTGATCTGTGAGAGAAATTTCCAACATCTTAAGTTTTTCCGTGAATGTGAGACCAAAAACAACGCTTGTCGGATCTTTTGGGACGACTTGTGTGAAAGTATAAAGCGGAGCTGTTGTATCACCCCCGGCAGACGTTTTAAAAGTACCGGATACAGGAAGGATATCACTGCGGCTGTTGACGACTATCGTATAAGTGTACTGAGTGTTAGGTACAAGACCGGTGATGATAGCGCATCGACCCACCACAGCGTGCGTAATCGCTTGGACTGTCAGGCCTGTAACGGCATTGCCCTGAGGATCCCAAATGGTTGTGGTGTATGCTTCGGCAAAGGGATTGGCGATGTTATCATGCTCGACCGAAATAAAGATTTGATTGGTAAGAACCGCGACTACTTGTCCAAATCTAGCCGTAGCATGAATAGCGGTATCGAATGGCAGAGGCGTGCCAGTCGTTTTAAAGGTAACAGCCTTAGCCAAGGAGCTAACACCGAATCGATCGGTGATCGTAATTTCAGCGTCGTAGTCAAGACCGCTTCTCAAATATTCGAGATTAAATGTAATGCCATCGGTTTTGGCGTCGCGAACACTTTGAGTCCAAACAATCTCGTTGTTCACCTCACCACGAATACGGTAGCGAATTTTGGCCTCTTGAATTTCTTTCGAGACATTAATTTTAATGTCCGCCGTTCCATTGGTCACATTTTGCACGGTAGTGCTCACAATAACAGGCAATTCGGGTGTTTTAGTTTTAAAACTATATTGCCTTGAGTACGACAGGTCATTTTCCTGATCTTGATATTCCAACTGAAAATCATAATCAGTGGCACCCGCCAAACCTTGTATCCTGACCTGGTTCTCCCCGGTCACCACATTCGAAACGGTAAGCGATTGGTAGACGTTGTCTATTTTCTTTTTATACAAAACTTTTACCCGCCTAACATCAGCCCCTGCGTTAAAAGTGACATCCATCGTATCTTCGCCCACTTCGGAAATTTTTATATCTCCCGCCATGGCAAAACGTTTGGCGCTTTCACCAATAAATAACTTCGTGAGACGGCCGGCTAAGTCATAGACAAACTGGGTAACACCCAGAATAGGGTTCACGATCCCCACCAACTGTCCCAAAGCGTTGTAAGCAAAATTCACAAGAATATCGTCGGCTGTAGTGGCAAGATCACCCGCCTCCAACACTCCCGTCAACTGATCTTTGGCATTGTAGATAAATTGGATACTACGTCCCGCTGCATCCGTGACACCGGTCTGCCTACCAAGAGAATCGTAACTATAATGAATTATCCCGGCGGCGTTTGCAACGCTAGTGACAAGATCCCGCACGGCGTCATAGCCGAATGTGATCGCGCGACCCAATGCATCTGTAATTTTTGAAACAAGATTCGTGATAATCCCGCCGCGCGTAACGTATTCGGTGGTCTGCGTATTTTTTTGCAACCCATCTTTGGTCTGGATCACATTTCCTGCGTCATCATAACTATAATCGGTGGTGTTATCATTCGCATCTTTGACTTGGGTTAGTCTTCCCTTGGAATCATAGGAAAAGGTGGTTTTAAGACTGCTGTTGACATTCACAATGAGACTGCCGTCAGGAGCGATCGATTCCAGCCTTACCCCTTCTCTCATATTCAAAAGATTGCCCAGAGCGTCGTATTGGTAGCCGGTACCAAAGCTATTAGGCTTAATCATCAGCGCCAGTTGACTCTTTCCAAAACCATCGGTTTGATAATAAAACCTGGTTTTATTTCCTAAGGCGTCAGCAACAGAGCTTACGTTGCCATAAGTGTCGTATTCAAAGCTTTGGCTATTGCCAAGCGCATCCTTAATACTTTCCGCTCCAAACAAACTGTTGCCGTAGGAATATTGCGTTTGATTGCCCAACGCATCTTTCTGACTTGTGATGCGAAAGCGACCATCATAAGTTGCCGTCACGCGAGCGCCATTAACAGTGTTGATCGATTCGCTTTGCTGGTTCAGTAGGTTTAAATTGTATATCGTCTTATTTCCCAGATAATCGGTCTGACTCGTGCGACGTCCCAAAATGTCATAAGTATTTTCAAAAAGCTTGCGATTAATATCATCAAAAGCTGATAAAAGCCTGTGATCGGCATCATAATTAAGGTTGATAAATCTTCCAGTCCAATCTTGGGTGACTTTTATGAGATCCGCTTTTACGTTGTCATAAACATAGGATACGCTGCGCCCATCCGCACCCGTTGCCTTTGAAATTCTAGAATTAGCGTCGTAGGTCACCAAAATTTTTCGTGTTGAATTTTTATCCTCAAGGCGTATTAGTTTCTTGGCGCCGTCATAAACGTATTCAACGGTATTTAAATTTTTATTCGTTATTGTTGAAAGACGCCCATCCTCAAAAAAATTAACTTTGTTCCCCGCCCGAACAAGTGTGTAGCTCCCATCTGCGTTTAACAGTAAAACCTGGGCGCCCATTCTTTCGTCTTCGGAGGAGTACGCGATGCGTCCATCCGGCTGAACCCCGGCGGATTTGAATAAGATAGACCCACCGCCGATTTTGTCCGATAAATAAATGATAGGATAAATAACAGCTGAGCTAAGAACGCCTCCGGGCTCAAACTGCCTGGTTTCTTTGCCTACAGGAAAATGCAAAGCATAAGGCATATAATCCCATCCATTTCCCATGGCTGTCTGGCTGCCCGCCGTAAAAGAATCGTAGTATCTCTGCCAAATCAAAGGAACTCCACCGGAAGTGGAGTAAACCAAATCCGTGCCTTCCCATGAGAAATTGCCGTCTTTTTTGGTGGGAGCAAATGAAAATGCGGAGGCGTTGTAAGTGCTGCCATTCATGGTGACTGACCATGTTTGCGTAATATCATTCCCGCGAGCGGATTGTGTCGCGTTTCTAAGTCCCGATACCTGTGAAGCGGTATCCAATAGATATTGGAAATTTTGCCCATCAAACAGACTGTAATCAACCCCGCCATAAAGGGTAATTGTATAGGGTTGGTTGATACTATGAATCGTGACCGTTTTAGTCGCTGACGCCAGCGGAGTCGTTGCCGGTGTCGCCACAGGAGCTAAATTGGCCTTGGAGATCCATTCAAGATCTACAGGAATATGATTATCTTTGATAAATTTAGCCAGTCCCACCGCCCGCATCGCTTTCTCAAGTTCCGCAAACTCCGGATACAAATTGGCCAGCTCCGCGAAATGGTCGTTAAAAAACTGAGCGTAAGCCACAGCGCGCGGATCATCCGGGCCGCCCCCACTAAGAAAGTTGGTTTGGGTAAGTAATTTTACAGAGCTGTCTTCAAAAACAAAGGCGTCGCCGCCGGCGCTTTTGATCAATTTCATATTTTTTGGAACAAACCAAAATCTAAAATCTGTATTTGGTCTGTTTAAAATTGACAAATCCGTGACATCCGCGCCCAAAGTAAACAGATCCTTAAAACCCGGGATGCGCTGACTAATATAACTTTCGGAAATATTTTCTCCGTTCGGACGAATTGCCGTTTTAGTAATATTGTCGGATCCCAGTCCTATAAGCTTCATCAAAAGATCCGCGTCGTAAACGGCCTTTCCGAGAGCGGTATTTTCTATCCCGCCCAAAAATCGAACCCTTTGATCCTGAGTTAAGTCGGGTCTTCCAGAGCCATCTATCACAGGGTCAATAGACACACCGGGAGAAGCGGGATTATTCGAATAAACTGCCTTGAGGGCTGCAAGAAAATAATCTACCGGAATCTGAGGAATACCCGCCCCCGTGTCGCTCAACATAATAATTTGTCCGGTTAACGGATCGTAACTAACGCCATGAATGTTCTTAATATTTTGACCTATCACAGACAGAGCTTTATCCATGTAGACACCGCCCAAGTCAAAAGGAAAGGAGTTGCTGAGCGCGCCAATCAATCCGAAGTTATACCCTCCAAACCCGGAATCCCAACCGCCTGATCCACCGCCGCCCCATCCATCCCAGCCACCACCCCATCCGCCGCCTCCGCCTCCTCCGCCAGGAGGAAACCATCCCCCAAAATTGTTGTGATCGTCATACACCGTTGAAAAATCGTAATCGTCTCCGTTCCCCAACAAACTGAATATATTATTGGATTGATGCTCATAATAAGCTCGCTCGCCATTCACAAAAATACTATAGGAGGGATAAGCATCATGGTTACCGCTAAGAAAAATTTGATCCGTATTCTCATCAATCCCTATTCGCACTTTGTAATCAATGTTTGCCGGAAAAAGCCAGCTTCCTGTGGAACCGCTTGCCGTGAGCGTGTGCATGCCGTTAAGACTCGACAATTCCGATACATTGAAATTTTCAAAACGAGCGGGAAACTTTATCCCGACGTTCGTAGTTCCGGTGTAGTGATTGGAATGCACGATTCCCGTGTCAGTATCGACATACACGGTTTGATATGATTTAATTCCTGCTTGCGCATCGGGAAGCTCGATCTCCGTCTGAATGGCAATCTCATAAACTTTTAATCCCAGAGGATCGATCCAATTGACGGGATTATTCTGCACATAAATAAAAGGATTGAGGCTTTGCGATTCGTTTTGTTTGCCGATAAAAACAGGATCTCTCGAAATAAATCTTCCCAGCGTGGGATCGTAGTAACGAGCCCGCAAATAAACAAGCCCCGTCTCCGGATCCTGCTGCTCGCCGGTATAGAGAAAATTTTGATTTAAATTTTGAAATTGCGGATTTCCGAAAGCATCATAACTATAGCTTTCACGGACAGTGCCATCGCTATTCATAAGCCCTATCGAAGAACCGAGTCCATCTTGTAAGAAATATTTTGTCGTTCCACCGGAAGCGGAACTCAATCTATCCTCTCCAAAAACATAGGTTTTGGTAACATTGCCCAAGGAATCCATCTCCGCCAAGACTTGAGGGACATCCGAAGCGGGGTCGATAAAAAAACTGGTCTTAACGCCGTTCACTGTTTTCGAAATGCGATTGCCCTGCCCGTCATACTCGTAAGTAGCTTCATTTTCACCATCATTAAAACGTGTTAAAAAATTACGCGAATCAAATTCATAATAATAGACTTTTTTCGGAGTAATGCGTTGACGCAGGTTTCCTGCGGCGTCATAAACAAAGCTTTCCGCGCGACTTAAAAGCTCGACGCCTGAGGCATTGTAATTTTTTTCTGTAAGGCTTGTCAGACGATTATCAACGCCATAAGCATACTGAGTCAGTATTCGAGGTGTTTGCGTTGTGACTATGACTGGAATGATTTCCTTTGAAAGCCGATTCCCGGCCTTATCGTAAGTATAATTTGTGACACCGCTCAAAGAATCGGATTCCCGGGTAAGGCGTTTAAAAGCATCGTAAACATAATTCACGGTTCTCGTGGCCGAAGGCCTGCTCTCAATAATTTGAGTGCGCTCACCGGAAGCATTCAGCGTGTAGCTAAACTCGGCAATAAGATCTGAGGTGTCCGCTTTTTCATGACGAATTTTTATAAGACGCCCGGAAGCGTCATAAGTATAGCCGGTACGGACTCCGTTGGGGAGTACGGTGGAAATCAAATTTTTGGCATCGTTGTAAGCATAGGTCGTCGTGTTTCCGTCTTCTTTTACACTCGTCAGATTTCCCGCGGCATCATAGACATAATCCACGGTCTTTCCGGCATATTTAAGCTGTGTCACCCGGCTGGCAGAATCATAGGCATAATCCATCCGCTGACTATTAGGTAAAATGACAAATTTCAAACGTCCAATGATGTCATAGCCATATTCCGTATTTCCGCGTGAGTCCCTGAACCGCGTCATCTGCCCCAGATTGTCATAAGTAAATTCTGTTTTTGGGTACCCCGGATAAGTGATCGTAGAAGGACGTTTATTGGCGTCATAAGTAAAAGTGATGTCTTCTCCGTTGAGAGTCGTTTGGCGAGTAAGATTTCCGATGGCATCGTAATCATAAGAGAGTCCCCGCTCCGCATTTTGATCAAGAAAGATATTCCATGTCATTTGGCGAGCGTGCCCCAAGGAATCTTGGGCTTGCCTAGTAAAGGTGTTAAGCCCGCGAGTCAGAGTCACATTTTCGGTAACAGTGGAGGTCGCCATACTGACATCATCGATCCGGTAACGCAGTTGATAGGTCGGGTCGTACACATAGGCATCAGAAAGAAGTCCTAGTGTAGGCGCTGTCGTATCTAGAATAGTGGTAGGAAGCAGTAGATGTGTGTAATTACCGGCAGGATCCATCTCTAAAATTTCAAGTTCTGAATTATTTCCCTCTTCCAAATTAAAAACTTTTGATTTGGCGACTCCGTCTACGGTGTAGTTAACCGTCATGGTTTTTTGGCTAGTCAGAGAGGGTGTCACGCTTTGGAGCGCGATCACGGGGTTCGTGGCGTCGAGAGTCACCGTATTTAACGCCAGACTCGAGGAGTTTCCGGCACGATCCGTCACGGTCAGAGACAGCGGGTTGGCACCTTCATTCAAATAGAAAATCTTAAAAGCGTCCTGCCCATCAACAGAGTAATCGACTCTAAAAGCGGTCTGATTGGTTAGAGCCGGAATCTCGCTTTTTAAAACAAGAACCGGCGGCGTCGCGTCGTGAAAAATCTGAAGCTTCTGGGTGGAGACATTATGGACATCATCTTCTTCCGTGATAATCAGCGTGTATTTTTTATCCACCATCATTTGGAATTTTTTAGATTTGGTAATTCCGTCGA
This sequence comes from Candidatus Omnitrophota bacterium, assembly GCA_023247915.1. Taxonomy (GTDB): domain Bacteria; phylum Omnitrophota; class Gorgyraeia; order 2-02-FULL-51-18; family 2-02-FULL-51-18; genus JAHFFN01. The sequence continues at coordinate 38,387 of JAHFFN010000003.1, read as the reverse complement.
CTTTATACTGAACGGTAATTGAGTTTTCTTTGGTAAAAGCAGGTAAAGTCGTCAAAATCTCAATCACAGGTCCTTGGGTGTCACGGATCACTGTCCCCAAATCGGTCAGAATTTCTTCGCCGGCGCTATTGTGTTCGATTAATCGGATATTATTTGCGCCCTCGGCCAATGAATAGGTTTTTGATTTTTGTACCGAATCAACGCTGTAATTAAGAACGAGTGTTGATTTGTTCGTTTTGGCAGGAATCGGCATAGCGCTTATAACTGCGCCATCCGAGACAATAGCTCCCGTTTGTACCGCGCGCAACGTGTGTTCTAAACTAGAGCCATTCTTACTAAATGTTGAACGGCGGATAGTGGCGCTTCCCCCTCCTTGAGTTACCACAACAGTTCCTTCTAGCCCGTAAGACTCGCCCCATTGCTTGGCTCTATCAACATTGCCGATAAACTGAGAGCTTTCAATGAGTGCCGTCGAAGTTTGTGACAAGCCGATAGCGGCGGCGCCATAATACCCGGCCGTATTATGATCAAAAGTACTGCTGGAAATATCTAACTTCGTATTCACTGCCCGGATAGCGCCGCTACCACCAATGCCATAATTATTGAGGAAAAGACTGTTTTGAACGCTGACCATGGAAGAACTTGAAAAAATAGCTCCTCCAAAATCTCCGGCATTGTCTTCCAAGGCACAGTTAGAGATTTTTAAGGTGGAATTTCCCGCCACATAAAATACTCCGCCGTTTCGCGAAACATGATACCGCCCGTCCACCTTAAAATCTTTGAATGTCAGGTTCTCAAAACTTATCTTGGAAGCGCTGTCGATTTGCATGAAACCAAAAACACCCGGAACCCCCTGAATAATCGTGCTTCCGCGGCTACCTTCACTGCGGATCAAAAGATCTTTTCCTGCCACCTTAATAGTCTTTGAAATTTGATAAGCGCCTTCGGCTAGCTGCACCCCTTCCCCGTTCTTCGCGAAAGCAATGGCTTGGGCTAAATCAGAAAAACCTTTGTCGGTATAGCCCACGTAATAAGTCATGCGACCGTTAAGAGTTTCTCCCAGAAGACGGCCGCTTCCATCGTAAGTTTCGGGAACGGCGTTAGGGGCTTTGATAATCGGAGAGGGCTGAGGAATGTTCTGGAGCTCCAGCAAATCGTTTTGATGCTGGACTAAATTTAAATGTTCGATCTGCATTTGATTCAATGCCCGAGAAGATAGTCCGGCGGGCTCATCGGCAAGTTCGTCTTTTTGATAATCTAAGGGCTCCGCCCAAGCGAATTGGGTTAAAGAAAACGAAGCTACTAGTACCGTGGCAATACTTTTTGGAAAAAATTTTTGGAATAATCCCATAAAATCTCCGCGTTTCAAAACAGGGGTAGGAAACTGTCTCTACCAAAATATCCTACTAATGATTATTTGTCAAATGTTTTTGAAAAATAATCATATTTAATTTGGTAGAAAATTAAGCTTAGTATTTGACCTGAAGCAGTGTAAGGCCATGCGCTTTGGCGGTAGAACCCGCCTTGGAACGATCTTTAGAGCTAAGAATGCCAGGAATGGCCTGAGAGGCTAACTTCCCTCTCCCCACTTCGATCAAAGTCCCCACAATCACACGAATCATATGCCGCAGAAAGCCACTGCCTTCCATCTGGATGCGAATCATAGACTCTTCTTTATGAATAGAGATCCGGCGTATCGAGCGAACCGCGCTTTTAGGCATGTCCCCGCCCTTGTCGTAAAAAGCGGAAAAGTCATGCTCACCCACGAAATGCCTGACGGCCTGTTTCATTTTATTTAAATTAAGCGCGTGCGGGTGCCACAGCGCGAAAGGCGCCTCAAAAAGTGGCCGGGTTTTAGAACACCAAATGTCGTACTGATAAATTTTGGACTTGGCTCCATAGCGAGCGTGGAAAGTAGCGGACACCGTCTTCGCTGAATAAACCAAGATATCCCTGGGAATATAATAATTGAGCGCGTCCTTGATCTTGGCATCTTTTAAAACGCTATGCGTTCTAAAATGCGCGACAAATCCTTTAGCGTGCACACCGCTATCGGTGCGGGAACTGCCGATCAAATCGACTTTTTTTTCTTTGAGGATTTGGCTTAAGGCTTTCTCGAAAACTTCTTGGAGCGTCTTGCCTTTTTTCTGGCTTTGCCAGCCTTCATAGCGCGTGCCGTCAAAACCAATGACGAGCTTGACTGTCCGCACTAGCGAATGATGATCTCGGCGATTTGAACCGCGTTGAGAGCGGCGCCTTTGCGAAGCTGGTCGCCGGCAACAAAAAGACAAAGACCTTTGGGATCCGAGATGTCCTCACGCAAGCGCCCTACCAACACATCGTCCTGTCCACTGGCTTCCAGGGGCATGGGGAAATAATTTTTCTTCCGGTCATCGACAATTTTTACGCCCGGCGCCTTGGACAAAATCGCTTGGATCTTTTTCATGTCCGGCTTGGAGCTGAGCTCCAGATAAATCGACTCCGAATGCGCGCGAAACACGGAAACGCGCACCGTCGTGGCAACAATTTTGATTTTTTCATCGTGAAAAATCTTTTTGGTCTCTTTGACCATTTTCATTTCTTCTTCGTTGTAGCCGTTGTCGGTCACGGCGCTGTTGTGCGAGAAAAGATTAAACGCGATCTGGTGAGGAAATATCTCCTTCTTGGCCGGACGACCCGCCAACACATCCCGGGATTGATCTTCGAGCTCTTGCATGGCTTTGGCGCCCGCACCCGAAGCGGCCTGATAAGTCGAGACCATGATGCGCTTGATGCGATTTTTTTGGTGAATCGGGAAAATGGGCACGAGCATGATAATCGTCGAGCAATTGGGATTCGCGATAATGCCCTGATGTTTTTTGATGTCCTCGGGATTAATCTCCGGGATCACGAGTGGCACCTTAGGATCCATCCGGTAAGCGCTGGTGTTATCAATCACCACCGCCCCCGCTTTGACGGCGCAAGGCGCGAACTTTTTGGAAATGGAGCCTCCCGCCGAAGCCAGGACGATATCCATCCCCACAAAAGAATCTTCTTTTAATTCTTGGACGGCAATTTCACGGCCTTTGAAGGTGTATTTTTTTCCGACCGAACGTGCGGAAGCCAAAAGAACCAGCTTATCCACCGGGAAATGGCGTTGTTCAAGGATTTTAAGCATCTCCTCGCCCACCGCGCCCGTGGCGCCCATGATCGCTACGTTGTATTTGGATTTCTTTTTCATCGGATTAGAGCGCTCCGGCCACCAGGTCGCCGACTTCGCCAGTGCCGTAGCCCATCTTTCCAGCAGAGAGCGATTTGAGTTTGGTTTGCGTGACTTTCATCACAGTGTTTTCGATTTCAGAAGCCGCCTTTGTTTCTCCGAGAGTCTCAAGCATCATGGCGCCCGCACAAATGGCGGCCAAAGGATTGATCACATTTTTTCCGGTGTACTTGGGAGCGGAACCGCCGATCGGCTCAAACATCGACACGCCTTCGGGATTGAGATTTCCTCCCGCCGCGATGCCCATCCCACCCTGAATCATAGCGCCAAGATCTGTGATGATGTCCCCGAACATATTGTCGGTCACAATCACATCAAACCACTCGGGGTTTTTCACCATCCACATGCAGGTGGCGTCCACATGCGCGTAGTCGGTGGTGACATCTTTGTATTCTTTGGCGACTTCGTTAAATACTCTCCACCAAAGGTCATGTGCGTAGGTCAGCACATTGGTTTTAGCGCAGAGCGTCAGTTTTTTTCTTTTATTGCGCTTGCGGGTAAATTCAAACGCGTAACGGAGACAACGCTCCACCCCTTTGCGGGTGTTGCGCGATACCTGAAGCGCGACTTCATTTTTTTTGCCTTTGTTAATAAATTCGCCTTCGCCCACATAAAGGCCTTCATTGTTTTCACGGACAACCACAAAATCAATGTCCGCCGGGCCTTTGTCGCGCAGAGGCGTCCAAACGCCGGGATAAAGTTTAACGGGTCTCAAATTAATGTACTGCTCAAGGTCAAAGCGGATCTTAAGGAGCAATCCTTTTTCGAGAATGCCCGGTTTTACATCAGGGTGCCCCACCGCGCCCAAAAGAATCGCGTCAAATTTTCTAAGGCCATCGACTTCTTTATCGGAAATTACTTTGCCGGTTTTAAGATAGCGCTCGCCGCCAAAATCAAAAGGCGTCAGGTCGAGCTTAAATCCATTTTTCTTGGAAGACGCCGCCAGCACTTTGAGCGCCTCTGCCGTCACTTCCGGCCCGGTTCCATCTCCCCCGATCACCGCGATTTTGTATTGTCTGTTCTTATTTTTTGATTCAGTTTTTTTCATGGGAATTTAATTTCTCTTTCTCTAAAAGTTTTGTTTGTTATTCAATCGCCGGGATCATTCCTGCTATAGGACTCGAGGCATTGGCGTGCGCTTTTTTCTCCATGCGTCCGGCTTCATACGCCAGCCGTCCGGAACGCACCGCGAGCTTCATTGCTTCCGCCATCTTGACCGGGTCTTTGGAAGCCGCGATCGCCGTATTCATCAACACTCCGTCGGCTCCGAGCTCCATCGCGATCGCCGCGTCTGAAGCAGTCCCCACGCCGGCGTCCACAATAACAGGAATTTTCACTTTTTCAATAATAAATTGGATGTTGAGACGGTTCAAAATGCCCTGCCCTGACCCAATCGGCGCGGCCAGCGGCATCACACACGCGGCACCCGCGTCTTCCAGTTTTTTAGCCATGATCGGGTCGTCACTCATGTAAGGCATCACGACAAATCCTTCTTTGACTAGCTCCTTGGTCGCCGCCAAAAGCGCTTCATTATCCGGCATCAAGGTTCTTTCGTCGCCGATCACCTCCAGCTTCACGAGATTGGAAAGTCCCGCGGCTCGCCCAAGCCTGGCCACCCGCACCGCGTCTTCTTTGGTGTAGCAGCCTGCCGTATTGGGCAAGAGAATGTATTTTTTGGAATCAATAAAATCCAGCATCGACTCTTTGCTGCGATCCAGATTCACGCGGCGCACCGCGACAGTCACCATCTCTGCGCCGGAAGCTTCCAGCGCTTTTTCCATTTCTTGGAAGTTGGCGTATTTGCCAGTGCCGACAATGAGCCGGGATTTTAATTCAAAGTTGCCAATTTTTAAAACAGATTGCTTCGTCACTTCGTTCCTCGCAATGACATCCATTAAGGTTCGACGACCGCGCCTTTTTCGACCACCACGATTCCTTTGGGCGTCACCGTAAAACGTTTTTTATCTTTTTCTAAATCGTAGCCGATCTGCGCATTGGGCATGATTTTGACATGCTTATCAATAATGGCGTTCTTCACTTTCGCGTAGCGCCCAACATCCACCCCTTCAAGCAAAAGAGAATCTTCCACTTCCGCGTAGCTATTCACGCGCACATTGGGTGAAAGAATCGAACGCTGAACCGTGCCTCCCGAAATAATACATCCGTCCGACACCAGCGAATCCAACGCCGCGCCGCGACGACCGCCGAATTTCTGCGCGAATACAAACTTCGCCGGCGGATACTGAAGCTGATAGGTACGAATCGGCCATTCCCGGTCATACAAATTAAATTGCGGAGAAATCTGCACCAAGTCCATGCAAGACTCATAATAGGCGTCCAAGGTACCCACATCGCGCCAATACACGTCTTTGTTGTTGGCTTCCACAAAATTGTAAGCCAGAATTTTTCGCGACGATTTGGCGATCATCTGCGGAATAATGTCTTTGCCAAAATCATGCGAGGTATTTTTTTTGGCATCTTCCTCAAGCTCTTCTTCCAAGACTTTGGCGTCAAAAATATAAATGCCCATCGATCCATAGATATGTTCTTCGTCGCCCGGGATTGTCTTGGGATGCTGAGGCTTTTCGGCAAAACCGACAACATTTTGATTGGCGTCCGTTTCAATGACGCCGAGCCCGCTCGCCTCGTCCTTGGGAGCCCGCACCACGCCGATGGTCAGATTCGCGCCGGAAGCCCGATGCGCGTCCAACATCAACTTATAATCCATTTTATAAACGTGATCTCCCGCTAAAATTAGCACCTGATCTGGATTTTCGATGTGAATGGAGTAAAGATTTTGATAAATCGCGTCGGCGGTTCCTTGATACCAATGCTCGTCAATGCGCTGTTGCGCGGGAAGCACGTCGATGTATTCGCCGACTTCGGCATTCAAAATATTCCATCCCATGCGAATATGCCGTGCCAGAGACATGGATTTGTATTGCACGAGAATGTGGATACGGCGAATATTGGAATTGATGCAATTGGACAGCGTAAAATCGATGATGCGATAAATGCCGCCAAAAGGCACCGCGGGCTTGGCTCGATCCTTGGTGAGCGGAGAAAGACGCTCTCCCTTACCGCCGGCCATCACAAATGTGAGAAGTTTTTTCATAGATTAGACTTAAGTCTTTGAATTAATGTGAGTTGTGTCTAAATTTATACCCAGAAGCTAATTATTATAAGACGGGCTTAATTTGTTTGCAAGGAGTTCCTGGGCATAGGGGTCATCCCGTTCACAGACCCGCCCCGACTTCAAGATAAGCACCTGGTCGCTCATGTGGTGGATAACTTTGAGGTCGTGTGAAATAAAAATAAGGCTTAAGCGCCGGTTTTTTTGAAGCTTCAGAAATAAATTCAAAATCTGCGCCTGCGTCAAAAGATCCAAGGCAGACACCGGCTCATCACAGATCAAAAGATCGGGATCCTGACTCAGCGCGCGGGCAATTGCCACCCGCTGGCATTCCCCGCCGGAAAGCTCCGCCGGGTAACGCGTCAGAAAAGCCTCGGGCAATTCCACAAGACTCAACAATTCACGTATTTTTTTTCCTAGAAAATGCTTATCGCTTATTTTTTTGATTTGAAACGGTTCTTTTAGGATAGCTTCCACGCGCATCTTAGGGTCTAATGACAAAAGCGGGTCTTGAAAAATAATCTGTTTATTTTTTCCGGAAAAATAAATATCGCCGCGATCAGGATTTAAAAAGCCCATTAAAATTTTAGCGAGTGTCGATTTGCCCGAACCCGACTCCCCCAAAATCCCCAGCGTCTCCCCCTCATTGACTTGAAACGAGACGTTGTCCAGCGCGGTGACATCATGCTCCGCAAAACGTTTGGATAAATTTTTAACTTCAAGTATCGGCATACGCTAGACCTCGATGAAGCTTTTTGGCACGGCATTTTCAAGTTGCGCGTTAAATAGTTTCTTCGCGTAAGACTCCGTGGCTCGCGCGCCCTTTTCCATCACATAGATTTGATCCGAGTTTTTTTGAGCCAATGATAAATCGTGGGTAATAAAAAGTACCGTCAGTCCCTGTTCTTTTTGTAATTCCACCAAAAGCTTCAAAATTCCTCTCTGTGTGACGGCGTCAAGCGCCGTGGTGGGCTCATCGGCGATCAAAAGCTCGGGATCTATCATGAGTGCTGAGGCAATCATCGCGCGCTGACGCAGTCCTCCAGATAACTCATGCGGAAAACTTTTATAAACACGCTCCGCGTCTTCAATGCCCACCCGGCGCATGATCTGAAGCGCTTTAGAACGCGCTTCGTTAGCATTTCCTTTTTCATGCGCCAAAAAGGACTCGATAATTTGTTTTCCAACTTTTAATACCGGATTTAAAGAAGAGCCTGGATCCTGGAACACATACGAAATCCGAACACCGCGGATTTTCAAAAGATCCGCTTCTGACAGCGTTAAAAGAGAGAGTGATGCCGCGGTGTTGGGGCGATAAACAATGTCCCCGGTGGTTTTTGCGCCCATCACCAAGCGACTAATGGAAAGCGCAGTCACGGTTTTTCCGGAGCCGGATTCTCCGACCAGCGAGACAAAGGATTTTTCTTGGATCTCCATCGAAAATCCATTCACCGCCGGCTTTTGGCCCGGAAAAATAACGGTTAAATTTTTAATTTCTATGAGATTCATTTTCGCCCAGTGTATTGATCGATAAAACCGTTAAAAAAATCATCATTCCCGGAAAAAATAAAAGCCACCAGGCCACGCCTAGTGTCGCCTTCCCATCCATCAAAATATTACCCCAGCTCGGCGTCGGCGGCTGAACACCGATCCCCAAAAAACTAAGCCCGCTCTCCATTAACACCGCGGCTGAAAAGCTCAAAACAGCATTGACGAGAACAGGGCTTAAGGCGTTTGGGATCAGATGGCGCTGGAGTATCCAAAAACGGCCGGCTCCAAACCCTCGCGCGGCCAGGACAAACTCCCGCTCCTTTAAACTAAAAATTTCAGCCCGGATTAAACGTGCCGTAGACATCCAGCTCGTCGCGCCGATAATCAAAGCCACTTTCCACACTCCCGGCCCCAACATCGCGATCACCGCCAAGATCAGAAAAAACACGGGAAAGCACAGCATCACATCGGAAAATCCCATCAAAAGCCGATCCCACCATTTTCCGCCATATCCGGCGATCGACCCAATCATCACCCCCAAAATAACCGAACACGCCACTGCCAAAAAACCGACCCCGAGCGACACGCTGGCACCCCACAACACACGGCTTAAAAGATCCCGCCCCAAAGAATCCGTGCCCATCCAATGCTTCAAAGAAGGCGCGGTCAACGCGTTTAAGAAATTCATCTCAGACGCTTTGTGCGCTAAGAAAAAGGGCGCTAAAATCGCGGCGCAGAGCATCAATAAAATCCAAGCTTTAGCGAGTTGTTTCATCGGAGACTCGATCGGGTGCGTGGATCCGCCCATCCGTAGGCGATATCCGCCAATAAATTTCCTAAGAGCGTCAAAACAGCGCCGATCACAAGCATTCCCATGATCACCGGCGTGTCACGCGTAAAAACAGAGTTGAAAAACAAGCGCCCCATTCCCGGGATCGAAAAAACCGTTTCGATCACCACGCTTCCCCCCAAAAGTCCCGGCAGAGAAAGTCCGAGCAAGGTGATCAGCGGTAACAACGCGTTTCTGAGCGCGTGACGATACAAAATCGTATTTTCATCGAGACCCTTGGCTCGTGCCGTCCGAATATAATTTTGATTCAGCGTCTCACCCACACTGGCGCGCACAAAGCGCGAGATTCCGGCAAGTCCTATCAACACCGAAACAGACACGGGCAAAATCAGGTGACGCGTCGTGTCGATCATTTTTCCGACTAAGGAGAGGCGGTCATAATAAAACGAATGCAGTCCGGAAACCGGGAAAATCCTAAACGTCACTCCAAAAAAAGACATGAGCCCCAACGCCAACCAAAAGGAAGGCATGGAATAAGCGCTGAGCGTTAAAAAAGTAAATCCACGATCCATCCGACCGCCCGGTCTTCTCGCGCTTTGAATACCGATCCAAACTCCAAAAAAAAGAATCAAAAAAAGAGAAAGCGCGTTGATACCCAGCGTTACCCAAACCGCCTGGCTGATTTTTTGTCTCACTTCCTGGCCGTCCGCGAAAGAATGCCCAAAATCAAAACGAACACTCCGTTTGAGCCAATGCGCGTATTGCACCGCCACCGGTTTGTCGAGACCATAGATCTCTCTAAGCTTTCCTTTGGCAGCTTCGGTCATTTTAGGGTTGAAAGCCGCCCGCGCATCCACAGCCGTGCCCGGCGCCAGATGAATCACCGCAAAACTAATCAACGTGATCCCCAAAAACAAAGGAATCGCTCCGGCTATTTTTTTAAAGAAATAAGCGCTCATCTTAAACCTTCCACCGTTCTTTGTCGGGGTCGACAGACCAGCGAATAAAATTATGCCCAAGACCCGACGGCGCGATTTCAACGCCTTGAAAGCGTTGATGCACCGCCACCAGCGCTTCCGGAACATACAAAAATGTATATGGCTCTTCTTCGCTCAAGATCCGGTGAAGCTTGTGATAAATCACCGCCCGCTCCGCTTCCGGAAAAACCCTTCGCCCATCTTCCAAAAGCCGGTCTACTTCCGAATTTTTGTAGGAAATAAAATTAAACCCGCCGTCTATCCGCGTCGAATGAAAAATATCATACACGTCAGGATCTCGCGGCAGTTGCCACGCCAGCAGAACCGCGTCGAATCTTTTTTTATCGATAAATTCTTTTAGAAAAGTCCCCCACTCCACGACTTGGATTTTTACCTCGATTCCGATGTCTTTTAAATTTTTCTGAATGATCTCGCAGGCCATTTGTCGCTCGGTATTTCCCTGATTGGTCAATAGCGTGAAAGAAAACGCTCGCCCTTCCTTATCCAAGATCCCGTCACCGTCGGAATCCCGCCAACCGGCTTGCGCCAAAAGTTCTTTTGATTTTTCCGGATCATACGGCGATGGCGGCACCGAGTCCTCATACGCCCAGCTTCCGGGAAGAAACGGGCCGGTCGCCACGCGGCCAAACCCTAAGAGAGTCGCGGAAACAATTTCATTTTTTTGTATCGCCATTCCCAGCGCTTTACGAACCTGACGATCAGAAAAAAGAGGGCTTGTGAGGTTGTAGCCGACATACGCATACGAAGGGCTCGGGTAACGAAATTTATGATAATGCTTTTTAAAAAAGACGCTGTCGGTTTGACGGGAAAATTGAAGCGCGGAGAGTCCCGATAAATCCAGACCTTCGGTTTGAAGCTCTAAAAAACTGGTCGAAGAATCGGGAATAATACGATACACGTAACGATCAAGACCCGGCCTTCCCTCAAAATAATCCACATTTGCTTCCAACTCCAAACGCTCGCCCGCCTTCCACACCGTTAAGCGATAAGGCCCCGTCCCCACCGGATGCCTTGCGAAAGAAGTGCTGAGTAAATTTTCTTTTTCCAAAAGATGTTTTGGTAGAATACCCATCCCCCAACTGGCCAGCCCTGGAGAAAAGGGTTCTTTGTAAATTACTTCGACCGTAGAGGCATCGAGCGCTTTGACCGAATCCACTTTTTCAAAATCCGCTCCGTAAGGCGTCGGCACGGACGGATCTGTCATTTTTTGAAAGGTGAAGAGTACATCTTCGGCGGTAAAGGGCTTTCCGTCCTGCCACCGCACATTTTGCTTCAAATAAAAAATAATTTTGAGACTGTCAGCGCTGATCTCCCAGCGCTCCGCCAAATCTCCGGTTAATTTTAAATTTTTATCGTATTTGACCAGACCATTGAATATCAGACGCGAAATCTCAGCGGAAGCGCTGTCCGAAGCGAATAAAGGCAAAAGATTACTGGGCTCGGCGATCGAAGACGTGACAAACGCGTCGGAAGCAAACGTCACCGGCGGAAGGCCAAGAAAAGTGCCACAGAAAAGAAAAAAAGAAAACCCTATCACTTTTTGGGTGATAGGGCTTAAAGAAAAAAGCCTGGAAATGCTAGCTCGTCTTTGCTTCGGAGACAGGGGCTGTGGCCTCAGGCGCCGCCGGAGCTGGCGTGGCAACGACAGGTGCTGTTTCCGCGACAACGGGCTTGGCGGCCTCTTTTGCCGCTGGAATGGTCGTCGTCACGGGAGGCATTTTCAAACGACGGCCTTCCATCAACGATTTTCCGCGATGCGTCGACATAATGCCAAGCGACAGAGACGTCACAATAAAAATCACCGCGCAAACTTCCGTTGCGCGCACCATAAAGGTGTTGGTCTGGGTTCCAAAAATACTCTGGGGCTGTCCGCCACCGACCATGTCCGAAACTCCGCCTCCGCGGCCTGCCTGAAGAAGCACCACCGCAATCAGCACCAAACAAACAACCACATGAATCGCAATCAATAAAATATACATAAGGCTCCCCTAATCTCTATTTGACCGTCACGCTGACGGCGTTTCGAACGATATCCGCAAAACCATTGGCGTCCAGACTCGCGCCGCCGACCAAAGCGCCGTCAATATCCGCTTCTCGCATTAAATCCGCAATATTATCCGCCTTCACACTGCCGCCGTACTGAATCCGCAAAGAAGTGGCTGTTTCAGCGCCAAACATCTTGGCAATTTCCTTCCGAATAAACGCGTGCACTTCTTGAGCCTGCTGAGGAGTGGCGACTTTTCCGGTTCCGATCGCCCACACCGGCTCATAGGCCAACACCAGCGCTTGAATTTCTTCTTTAGAAAAATTAACAAAAGCACCTTCGAGTTGGCGTTGGATGACTTCAAAAGTTTGTCCCGCTTCGCGTTCTTTCAAAAGCTCTCCCACACAAACAATGGGAATCAAGCCAGCCTTCAAAGCCGCTTTGGTTTTTTTATTTACCGTCTCATGCGTTTCATGAAAAAATTGGCGGCGCTCCGAGTGACCGATGATTACGTAGCTGGCTCCGGCGTCTTTCAAAAGACTGCCGGAAACTTCTCCGGTAAAAGCGCCCTTCTCTTCCCAATACAAATCCTGAGCGCCCAGCTTAATCTCAGACTCAATCAAAACCTCGGAAACATCGCTCAAAGCGGTGTAAACGGGGCAAACCACCACATCCACACTCTGCGTGTCTTGAATCAAGCGCTTTAAAAGCGTGACAAGCTCTATCGCCTCTTTGATCGTCTTATTGAGCTTCCAATTTCCTGCGATAATCGGTTTGCGATTCATAAATTCCATTTATTTATCCTGAAGCGCGGCGATGCCTGGAAGCACTTTGCCTTCCAAGTATTCGAGAGAAGCTCCGCCGCCGGTTGAAATATGCGTCATTTTATCGGCCAAGCCAAAGCCAATAACGCAAGCCGCGGTATCTCCCCCGCCAATCACGGTGGTCGCGTCTTTGAGTTGTGAAAGTTTTTTAGTGACTTCGTACGAGCCCTTGGCAAAAGACTGCATTTCAAAAATACCCATCGGACCATTCCAAATCACGGTCTTCGCGGAATCCAATGTTTTGGTAAAAAGTTCGATGGTTTTCGGGCCGATATCCACACCCAGCCATCCGGCGGAGATGCCGGGACCTTCCGCTTTCGAGGCGGCATTTTCATCGACCTTTTGCACAACAATATGATCCACCGGCAAAATAATCTCAACCTTGTGCTGTTTGGCTTTTTCGAGAATCGACTTCGCCAAATCCAATTTGTCTTTTTCATACTTGGAAGAGCCGATCTCAATGCCTTGAGCTTTCAAAAAAGTATAGGCCATCGCGCCGCCGATCAAAAACTTGTCGACCTTTGCGATTAAATTTTCCACCATCCCAATTTTGTCGGATACCTTGGATCCGCCGAGAATCGCCACAAAAGGCTTCTTGGGCTTTTCCATGGCAACGCCTAGATACTGAATCTCCTTTTCCAAAAGAAATCCAGCTCCGGAAGGAAGGTATTTGGTCACGCCATCAATCGAAGCATGCGCCCGGTGACTGGAGCCAAACGCGTCATTGATGTAAATGTCCCCGTTTTGCGCGAGTTCTTTGGCGAAAGCGGCGTCATTTTTTTCTTCGGCCGCGTGAAAACGTAGATTTTCTAAAAGCGCAACCTGACAAACTCCGTTCAGATGCGATAATTCCTCGCTGACACGCGATCCCACACAGTCCGAACACTGAATCACTTCTTTTTTGAGAAGTTCTGAAAGGCGCTTGGTGGCGGGACTCAAGCTCATGGAAGAAACGGGCTTGCCCTCGGGGCGACCCAAGTGACTCATTAAAATCACTTTGGCTCCCTGAGACAAGGCGTATTCAATGGTTGGCAAAGAAGCGCGAATACGATTGTCATCGGTGACATTCAGATTTTTATCCAGCGGAACATTGAAGTCCACACGAATCAAAACCCGCTTGCCTTTTAAATCAAAATCGCGAATCGTCTTCTTCATCGCTTGTGAGTGTCTTAACGCTGATTAGCGGGATGCCATCACCGGCAATGTTTTGCCGATAAATGCGCAAAGATCCACCACGCGATTGGAATAACCCCATTCGTTGTCATACCAGCTGAACACCTTCATGAAACGCTTATCAATCACGTTGGTCAGCTCGGCATCCACAATCGAGGACGCGGGATTATTGGCGAAATCCTTGGAAACCAAAGGAGCCGCGCAAAACTCTAAAATGCCCTTCATCTTGCCTTGAGCATATTCTTTGAACGCGGCGTTGATTTCTTCCTTGGTGGTATCTTTTTCGAGTTCGCAAGTCAGATCCACTAAAGACACATTCGGGGTCGGGACGCGAATCGCCACGCCGTCCATCTTCCCTTTAAGCTCGGGAACGACCAAACCGATCGCCTTGGCGGCGCCGGTTGAAGTTGGGATCATGGAAAGAGCCGCGGCGCGTGAGCGACGAAGATCTTTATGGCCAAGATCCATCAAGCGCTGATCATTGGTATAAGAATGGATGGTTGTCATCAATCCTCTTTTAATTCCGAAACGATCCACCAGCACTTTGGCGACAGGCGCCAAGCAGTTGGTCGTGCAAGAGGCATTGGAAATGACGTGATGCTTGGCGGGATCGTATTTGTCTTGATTCACGCCGAGCACGATGGTGATGTCTTCATTTTTCGCAGGCGCGGAAATAACGACTTTCTTGGCGCCGCCTTTGGTGATATGCACTTCGGCTTTTTCTTTATCGGTAAAAACACCAGTCGATTCGATCACGATGTCGACGCCCATGTCACCCCAAGGAATCTGCGCAGGGTCTTTATAATTCATGACCTTGAGAGCCTTGCCGTTGACATTCAAGTTGTCGCCTTCCACGCGGATATCCCCCGGGAAAGTGCCCAGAATCGAATCGTATTTCAAAAGATACGCATGCGATTCTAAAGGAATCGGCAAATCGTTCACGCCGACAAATTCAATATTTTTGTTGTTCACGCCGGCGCGAAATACGTTGCGGCCGATACGTCCAAACCCGTTAATCCCGACTCGAATTGCCATGGTATCCTCCTTAGAAAAGGTGATTGAAAAAGGTTAAAAAACTGACCAAAAAGAGCCCATAAAAATTTAAGTTCTTTATTATAACGGCTCCCAGGGGTGCTGTCAAAAGAAAGAAAGAGCCTTTTTGGCCTCCTCAAAATCGGGGTCAATTCGCACTGCTTCTTGCCAATGCCGCTTAGCCTCCCCCTTCTGCCCCAGACGGTAAAGGATAAGGCCTAGATTGGTATGCGCCCGGGCGCTTGTGGGATTGAGGCGCAGAGCCTCTTCAAACTCCGCCACGGCCTCGATGTTCTTCCCCTGCTTGCCGTAAGCCATTCCCAGATTATTGTGTGCCTGAGCGTTTTGAGGCCTTAGTTCCAGCGCTTTTTTAAAGTAACGTTCGGACTCCTCCAGGTTGCCGTCATGGTCATAGCACATCCCCAGATTATTGTAGGCTTGGTCGGTTGGCTTGGTCTCAATTGATTTTAAATAATAATCTTTAGCGTCGTCATAATGGCCGGTACGGGTACCCACGATTCCCATCGCCAGATTGGCTTTTGGATGTTGAGGATTGATCTTGAGCGCTTCCTGATAGAAATTTTGCGCCGTCTCGTATTCCTTCTTATCCAAATACGCGTCACCGGCATTGATATAGCTTATCAAATGATCCGTTCCGACAAGCTCGAGTCTTGACACCCACGCCCCCACGCCCAGTGCCAGTATCGCCACCCCCAAACTCAACCATCGCTTTTCACGGATGTCCGCGGTGATTTGCGTCACAGCAAAAGCCGCCACCCCCAAAAAAAGTGGTATCATCGGAAGACGGTAACGGGCATTCATAAAAAAGAAAATCAATCCGACGACATACGAGGCCACCCACAAAGCGATTAGCGGCGCTTTTTTAAGACGTCTCCCGTAAGCCAGCGCACCGACGAAAAAAAGCGGTCCCACCATCGCGAAGGTTACCCAAGGAAAATTTAAAACCGGATTGAATTTTTTCATAAATTCATAATCATCCACATCGGAGATTTCGCGATAATCAAAAAAGAGGGTGATCTTGCGAAGACTAAGCTTCAAAAATTGAGCGGGATTTTCACGAATGAATGCCCATGCCTTGTCAGACCAGTACTTTGAAACTTCCGAAGGTTTGAGAGTTCGCCCCAGCTCTCTTTCGGCGATGGCTCTAGAGTCTTGAACCTGCGCGTCGACATTGCTACCGCTACCTTCCGGAGCAACGAATACACCTTCGGCCTTTGGATTATTCCCAATATAAAAATTAAAGCCGGAATGCGAGGTTAAAAAAACTTTGTCGTGGCCTCGAATAAAATTATGGAGCGGAATCGGCGCCAGCGTCATCATGAAAAATAAAATCAGGGCTAGATAGTATTTGAGATTTTCTCGGGAAGAGAAAAACGCGCGGCACACCCCCGTCAAAACAAACAACACAGTAAAAAGGAGCGCGCCCGCCTTGGTTAAAGTGGCCAGCGCCAAAACCATCCCAGCCCAGACCGCGCATTTCAACGAAGGCGTTTCCTCAAAACACAGCACCCCATAAAACGCGGCCGCGTAAAGCGGAAGTCCGATGGATTCGGCGATTAAAATATTTTCATGAAAAAATAAAGGGCCGTAGCAGGCTGCCAAAATGGAAGCGATGAGCGCCGTGTTCTTATCCGCTATTTTTTCGGTGCTTTTATAAATAAAGAAAAGGGTCACCAGCCCCAAACAGGCCTGCACCAGATGCGCTGCTGCGTAAGAATTGTCGGATAGACGGTAAACACAGGCCAAGAAAAACGGATAAAGCGGCAAGCCGTAAAAAACGTCTTTTCCAAAATCTCCGCCGACTATTCTCAGAGCCCATTCATGATAATATTTGGCGTCTAAAATTCGTGGCTCAAAAAAGGGACTGCTTAGACTGAAATAAAAATAGAGGCCTTTAATGACCAGTGCCGCCATTAACACAAAAAGAAGAGGTTTTGGGAAAAAGGGTGCCGGAGCGACAACGGTTATGGGACGGACAATCGACTTTGATGATTTACTTTTTTTCAAATTAAAAATCTTCGAAGTGAATGGTGACGTTAAACGAAATGCGTTCCAGCGCGAGGTCTTTTGGAAATTCTCCAAAAGGAGCCGCTTCTTTCACGCATTCTACGGCGAGTCTCTGCATGGGCTTTTCGGCATCAGATTGACGCGGCAGAGCGTCAACGGACTCCAGTTCCCCGTTGGGATTGAGCACAAAATACAAAACGACTTTCCCTTCCCCGCTTTCTCCGGCCGCGTATCGTTTGGCGAGCACGCGGTGAATCTTGTCTTTGACTTGGGCAAAATACCCTGAGAAAGCTTTTCCTTTCTGAGGATCATTTAAGAGATCGGCGCTAGAGCGCATTTCCGACGCCGGCGATGGAGCCGGTGGAAGCGCGCGGGCTACAGAAAATCCCGCGACTTTGCTTTTAGAAAGCACTTTGGGTGGAGACGCGAGCCTGGCGGGAGTCGGTATTTTTACCGGCAGTTTGGGTGCCGGCGGCAATTCTTTTTTGAATACCACCTTTGGCTCAACCCGCGGTTCGACATAAGAAATCTGAATCAACTTCTCAGGATCCGGCCCGGGATGCTCCGGCGCCACGGAACGCCCATAAAGCGAATAAGCCGCCGCGCCGTGAAGCGCGACGGACAGAATCAAGGCTTCGGGTAGAAATTTGTTAGACATGAAGCCATTATAGAAAAGAACGCCTTAAACAGCAATGCCTCAAAAAGAGTAGCTGACCGACGCGTAACAACCCCGGCCGGGAGCCGGCACAAAGAAATTATCCGTCGTAGTCGGGTCTGTCACAAACGGACCGGGCGCAACACCAAGGCTTCCGCCGGTTTCATAGCGTTCATCCAGAAGATTTCTTACTTCCACAGAAAATTCCCACCCCTTCAGGCGATACGCCGTCTTGACATTGAAAACGGTGTAAGCCGGCAGGCGGCGACCGTTACGATCATTGGTCAAATCATTGATCAAGACCTGCTGAGAAACCGACAGCATGTTGAGCATGATGCTCCAATTTTCGGTCGGATCAATAAACACGCTCGAAGACCACCGGTTGCGTGGAATCATCGGAATGAAATCACCGCTTTTTTGAGTGCCGGAATTATCATTGGATCCAAAACGCGCGTCCGTGTAGGTATGGCTGAGCCGTGCGCGTAACCAACGAGTAAATCTGGATTCGATAGAAGTTTCCAGTCCCCCGCGCCGTGTCTTGCCGAAATTGCTGTTTTGACCAAACAGATGTGTCGCGTCGGTCAAGTTGGGATCAAAGCCGATTTCATTTTTGATGTGATTCAAAAAGAATGTGGAAGAGGCCGTCCACATTTGCGAAATCCACTTGGCGCCCACTTCATAATTAGCGGCTTCCAGTGGCTTGAGATTTGGATTACCGCCGAATAAAGGATTGGCATACAGATCGCTCAAGGTCGGCGCTCTGAAAGATTCACTATAGAGCGCGGAAAAAGACAGCTGCTTGCTCGCTTTGTAACTGGCACCGATCGAATGGCTCCACTGAGAAACTTCACTCGGCGTGTTATTTCCGATATTGATCGCGTCCGCGTTTGTGAAATCAATCGAGTCGTAACGAAGCCCGAAATAAGTTCCGAGTCTTTCATTCCATGCCAGCGACGCTTTTGAGAAAAAGCCGATGTTTTCCTTGGTGGAATTGGTATCCACGGCCGTCCCCACCCGCCCGAGAGTCGCTTTAGAGCGGTTAAAGTCTTCTTCGTCGACACTGTTGTCCGAATAATCCACGCCGAGTAAAAATGACTCCACCAGATTAAAAGGAAGATCCTTGGACTGCTCTAGCTGTACCGTCGTGCCCCAGGTATTCATCATGAGATCCAGCTCATTGTCAGTCGTATCGAAAGTCGCAAAATTAGCGACAGATAACTCATGACTCTGACGCCCAAAAACATTTCCGCTCAGCACAAGCCCATCCCAGGGCTGAACCAAACCGTTAAAAATAATAAGATCCGTATCCAGGTCGCTGAAATTCCTGGGGCGCTCGGTCGCTTTGTATCCAAAATCTCTAAGCCGCGATTCACGAATACTGCCAGAACGATCCAGGTGAGCATCCGCATGCAAATAAGAAAGCCCGATATGATTTTCTTCGGTGAAGGCCTGATCCAGTTTGATATAAAAATCCTGTTTTTCTACCGAAGAATTCTGACGAAAACCATCGGTGTGATACAGGTCGCCGGACATAAAAATTCCGGAATTTCCCTGACGCGCGCTTGCCTCCATGCTTTCCGACCACTCACCAAAACTACCGGCTCCGGTTTTAACACGGCTTTTGAGACCCGATTCTTCCATAGGTTTCTTGGGCACGAGATTAGCGACCCCGCCCATCGCCCCTTCCCCATACAGAAAGGAAGCACCACTGCGGCTGACTTCCAAGCGATCCATGAGGCTCAAAGGAATTAAAGGATAATTGATGTTATTGGATTTGGGTTCATTAAGACGAACACCATCGAGCAAGAACACAAAATCCTGTCCTTGGCTAAAACCTCTGAAGTCGAGTGTCGGTTCTTCGCCGTTGCCCGAAAGATCGGACATGATGACGCCCGGAACTTCTTGCATCGCTTCGGGCAGATTTTTAGCGCCTCTTTTTTCAATGTCTTTACTGGTAACCACACTCGTCGAACTCACTGAGGTCGCCACAAAATCACTCAAAGGACTATCGAGTCTTTTGCCGCCAACCAAGATATTCCCAAGATCAAAAAAAGAATCGACCACGCCGCCGGCCGTTTTGAACGGCAACGTTAACAGGGAATCATCGTCTTTTGTGGAATCAGCCAGAGCGCTTGGAACAAGGCTCAGGAATAAAAAAAGGAAAGCAAACGGGGACTTTTTCATCATAATTCTTTCTGCCTCGGAAAGAAGCGTTTCATAAGAAATGGCAGGTCTTCTGGCTTGCTCCCCTCTCTAGCTGTCTTCCCGTTTCAATCCTTCGAAACAGTGACAAATGCTTTGCGTGCGAGGTTCCCAAAATGGGAGAGCTTACAGCGGCGGGACCGCGGCCGATTTAAACGGCCTTCCCTCTTGTTGCCCGGTTAGGGGCAACCATTTCTTAAATTGTCATTAAATTACACTCGGTCGAACGTGGCTAGAATAAAGTCTAATGAAGCGTTTGTCAAACAATTATGTTTGCTTGGTTTCCAAAGCGACTTTTTTAATCCCCACCTTCCGCACTTCATCCAACACCGCGACGGCGCGACCATAGGAGGTGCTGTCGTCCGCGTTGAGGATCACGGTAGGATCCGGCGTGACTTTTTTGAGAGCGCCTAAGCGCAGTGGCAATTCTTTGGGAGTGATTTTTTCTTTGTTGAAATAAATATCGCCGTTCTTAGCGACCGTGATGGCCGTGTATTGATTGTCTTTGACCTGGCGCGCGCTGGTCTTGGCGACAGGAAGATTCACGTCAATGCCGTGATTTTTCACCATCGACAGCGAGACCATGACAAATGTCGCCAAAAGAAAAAAGACAATATCGATCAGAGGGATGATTTCAATGCGAGCCCGGCGCTTGCCGGACGGCGAAGGAATGTTCATGATTTTTCGGGTTTCTTGAGCAGTAATTCTAAATGCGTCGCCGCGTCTTCCAGCTCATGCCTGGCCTGCTCCACACGCGTGTTCATGTAATTAAAAGGAATCAAAGAAACGATCGCGATACCCAAACCGAAAGCCGTCCCGATCAGCGCCTCGGCAATACCGCCGGTGATCACCGTCGGCGCGTCCAATTCCTGCCCGCCCAAAAGACCAAACGCATGTATCATGCCGGTGACCGTGGCCAAAAGACCCAAAAGCGGCGCCAAAGTCACAATCGTATCTAAAAAAGAGAGCCCCTGATTGAATCGCTTTAATTCTTGATTGGCCGCCCGGAGCAAGGCGCTGGAAAGCGACTTGTCTTTTTGCTTCAAACCATACACCAGGGTGCGCGCCACAAAATCTTTTGTCTCGGAGCCGGCGTCAATCGCCTCGCGGATCTCACCCCGCTCCACACTCGCCAAAATATAGTCAACAATCTTGGGATGTCTTTGAAGTGAGACGGTAATGATGAAATAAGCGCGGTCAAAAACAATGGTCAGCGCGATAATCGAAGTAAGAATCAGCGGCCACATAATGGGCCCGCCCTTTTGAATCAAATAAAACATTCCGCCTCCCGGGTTTTGAAATCGATGTTATTTTAACAAACGCAAAAATAAAAATCTAAAAAAACGAAATGTATCACGAACCGGATGAATGTGGCTGGTCTCGCCTTCATACACCGAAGATACCGGCACCGACCGGACATCCACTTTTAATCGCAGAGCTTCGAGCAACATTTCCGACTCGATTTCAAAATGGCTGGTTTCAAAACGCATTTGCCGGAGCGCCTCTTTGGAGACAAGCCGGTAACCGCATTGACTATCGGGAATTTTTTTTCCGCCAACCAAGGAAAGAAGGGACGATAAAAAATGATTAGTGAGCACTCGAAGCCAGGGCATCCGCGTGGGATTGTCCATCCGATTTCCGATAAGAAGCGATGCTCCGGATTCTTCGCGGACTTTTAAAAATTTCTCAAGATCCCGTACATCGTGCTGGCCGTCGGCATCCATGGTGATTAAAAAATTAAAAGGGCTGTCTAAAAAATAAGAAAAGCCGGTTCTTAGCGCTTGGCCTTTGCCTAGATTTTTTGGATTTTGAATAAGACGCGCTCCGCTTTCTTTGGCACGAATGGAAGTCGCGTCGACAGAACCGTCATCCACCACCAGCACTTCGTAGCCCTCTTCTTGGACACGGCGGATGGCGTTTGCAATTCTAGCTTCTTCGTTATACGCGGGAATTAAAACAAGGACGTCGGATTTTTTAAGGGGCAATTTAATTCTTATTTAACGCGCGTTTGAGTGCTTCAAAAGATTCTTTGGCGTGAAATGAGCTTCGTACAAACGGACCGCTCTCCACCCATGTAAAACCAAGCGCCAAGGCTTCTTTTTTATAATCGGCAAATACTTCCGGGCGGATGTATTCGGTGACCGGCAAACCCATCGCGCTGGACTGCAGGTATTGCCCTAAGGTTAAAATATCACAACCGGCATTTTTCAAATCCGCCAACACCGCCAGCACATCCTCACGAGCCTCTCCCAAACCCAGCATGAGCCCGCTCTTGGTTAAAACCTTGGGCGAATGCTGTTTGATCTCGCGAAAGATTTGCAGTGAACGTGCGTAATCCCCCTGCGGCCTCACCCGCTTGTACAAAGCCGGCACCGTTTCCACATTGTGATTAAAAATATCCGGACCCGCTTCTAAAATTTTTTGTACGGCCAGGCGTTGCGTGCGTCTAAAATCCGGCGTCAGGATTTCAATAATCATGCGGGAGGAAACATTTTTCAAAGCCAGAATCACCTGAACAAAATGATCCGCACCTTCATCTTCCAAATCGTCGCGATTGACGGAGGTGACGACCACATGCTCAAGACCCAGGCGTTTGGTGGCTTCCGCGACACGACGCGGCTCATCCATATCCAACACTTCCGGACGCCCCGTCGTCACCGAGCAAAAACTACAGCTCCGCGTGCAGACATCGCCCATGACCATAAAGGTCGCTGTTTTTTGGGAGTAACATTCGTCGCGATTGGGGCATCGCCCGCTCTCGCAAATGGTGTGAAGACCGTACTCTTTTAGAAGAGCGTCGGTGCGGGTCGCTTCCTGTCCGATCGAAACGCTTTTTTTGAGCCAATCCGGCAAGCGGCGGCCAACCGGTTCAACCCGGAGCGCGGCTCTGGACATTTAGCCCTTCAGCTCTTTGATGATGGCGTCGGCCATTTGGCTTGTTCCGACAGCGGTCGGATCGTTGCGATGAGGCTTTAAATCGTAGGTCACAAAGCGACCTTCTTTTAAAACTTTCGCGACCGCATTCTCCAGGCGGCTGGCGGCATCCCACTCACCCAAGTGATGGAGCATCAACACGCCTGATAAAATCATCGCGGTTGGGTTGGCTTTGTTCTGCCCTTTGTATTTGGGCGCGCTGCCGTGAGTCGCTTCAAAAAGCGCGACCGTGTCGCCGATATTGGCGCCCGGAGCGATTCCGAGACCGCCGATAAGACCCGCGCAAAGATCGGAAATAATATCGCCATAAAGGTTCGGAAGTACGACCACATCATATTCTCGCGGACGCTGAACCAACTGCATGCACATATTGTCGACAATGCGGTCTTCAAATTCAATTCTTCCCACGTATTCTTTGGCGACATCATGCGCCACCCGGAGAAATAATCCGTCGGTGGATTTCATGATATTGGCTTTGTGCACCGCGGTGACTTTGCGGCGTTTTTCTTTGATCGCCGTTTCAAACGCGAAACGCACGATGCGAGCCGAAGCTTTTTCGGAAATCGGCTTGATGCTGATTGCCGGATGCGGATTAAACTTTGCCTTAGGATTTAATTCCATGATTTTCGAAACCAAGGTGTCGGCTTCTTTGCTATTGGCGTCAAATTCAATACCCGCGTAAAGATCTTCTGTGTTTTCACGGACAATGATCAGATCAATATTTTCGTGAAAGCCTTTGATGCCGGGGTACAATTTGCACGGCCTTAGGCACGCATAAAGATCGAGTTCTTTTCTAAGCGCCACATTCACCGAGCGAAAACCAGAGCCAATGGGTGTTGTGACAGGGCCTTTAATGGCGATTTTGTTGCGCCGAATAGATTCTAAAACGTTTTCTGGTAACGGCGTGCCGGCCTTTTCCATCACGTCCGCGCCCGCATGCACCACTTCCCAATCGATTGCCACGCCGGTCGCGTCCACACAACGCTGAGCCGCCAAGGATACTTCCGGTCCGATCCCGTCTCCGGGAATTAAAGTTACTTTTCTTTTAGCCATGATTTATTTTTTCCTCGCCCATTCAATAATTCGCTCAACACCCTCTTGAATATCTTTTTCGCTCGACGCGAAGCTGAACCGGATGTGTCGATCCGATCCGAAGCTTTTACCAGGAATGACCGCGACATTTTCCTTCTCCAAAAGCTCCTCACAAAGCGCTTCGGAACCCATGCCCGTCCCCTGAATATCACAAAAAACGTAAAAAGCGCCTTCGGGTTCAAACGCCTTAAACCCTTTGGCTCGTAACAAAAGATCCAGCATCTGTTTCCGGCGCTTGTCAAAAATAGCCAGTACCTGGCTGCGATAAGTTTTGGGGAGCGCCAATGCCGCCACCGCCATTTTTTGGCTAATGGAGGTCGGATTGGATGTCGAATGATCCTGTAAAATTCCTATTTTTTTAACGACTTCCGCGTCGCCCGCCAAATACCCGATGCGAAGCCCGGTCATGGAATAACTCTTGGACATGCCATTCACGATGAAGGTGCGTTTTTTAAGCTCTTCCGCCAGAGACGCGATCGAAACATGCTTTAAATTTTTGTAGAGATAGTTCTCGTAAATTTCATCACTGATTAAAATCAAATTGGTTTTGAGCACCACTTCGGCGATCGCCTTAAGATCTTTTTCTTCTAAAATTCCACCGGTGGGATTGGAAGGGCTGTTCAAAATAAGAATTTTTGATTTGGGGGTGATGGCCGCTTTGAGCCGCTCCGCCGTCAGACGGAAACCTTCGCTTTGCATCGTCGGAATCATCACCGGTTTTCCACCGGCTAGATACACCATTTCCGGATAGCTCACCCAGTAGGGCGTCGGGATCAACACTTCATCGCCTGGATCACAGAGAACTTGAATCAAATTGTAAAGCGAATGTTTGGCACCACAGGAGATGACCACATTTTCCGGCTTGTAGGCCAGCCCCTGGTCTTCGGAAAATTTCTTGCAAACCGCTTCGCGAAGCTCGGGAATCCCCGAAGTCGGCGTGTATTTGGTAAAGCCCGCTTTGAGACAGCGGATCGCTTCTTCCTTCACTACTTCCGGAGTGTCAAAATCAGGCTCTCCGGCACCGAAACTGATGACCGGCAATCCTTTGGCCTTCATTTCCTTGGCCTTGGAAGTGAGTTTCAGTGTGGCGGAAGGAGAAACCAGTGACATTCTTTCGGCAATTTTCATAACAACCCTTCTTAAGTGAAGCAGTAATTGTATCAAAAAAATTGCCTCTTTCAAATATCAAAAGAGGCAATTTTAATTTAATGCTTATCGCGAACGCTTACCGAAGAACGATCAGCTACCGCCCTTGTTGCGGAAGAATTTCCCGATATTTCCGAGGAATCCTTTGCCCTGGTTCTTGTCCCCTTTATTGTCGGGACGTTTGGGCGCCTCCGCTTTTGTCTTGGGAGGATGAGCGTCTTCAGCGCCTTCATGCTTATGATCGTGCGCGTGCGTGTCATGATCGCCCTTCAAGTCTTTTTTAGACTTCTTGGGAGCGGCCTTGACGATGATTTCTTTTTCCGTGAGCTCCAAAAGCGCGAGTTCCGCGCCATCCCCTTTACGGCGGCCTAAACGCAGAATGCGAGTGTAGCCCCCTTTACGGTCTTTGAAGCGCGGCGCCATTTCTTTAAAGAGCTTCGAAGTCAACTGATGATCCTGGAGATAAGAAAATGCCTGCCGGCGAGACGCCAGCGTGTCATCCTTACCCAGCGTGATCATGTGATCCGCGAGCCTTTGGGCGGCTTTCGCCTTTTGTACCGTCGTCTTGATCGCCTGGTGCTTCAAGAGGCTCATCACTAAGCTCTCCAAAAGCGCCTTACGCTCAGTCCGCGTACGGCCTAATTTGTGGGTTTGTCGATTGTGTCTCATTCAGAGTCTCCGGTGTATTTTTTGAGACGCTCCATGTCGACATTATGACCAAATCCGATGCCCATCTCTTTCAAGATGTTCGTGATTTCGGTCAACGATTTCTTTCCGAAATTGCGGTATTTCAGCATTTCCATCTCGGTCTTCTTCACAAGCTCGCCGATGGTCTTGATATGCGCTTCCCGGAGGCAGTTGGCGCTGCGAACCGACAACTCAAGTTCTGAAACCGGCTGAGCCAGCTTTTTGTAAAGCGCTTCATCCTTCTCGTCGGAAGTATCCACGATCTGATCTTCTTCAGGAAGTTTGCCAAAATTAACAAACACGTCCAGATGACGCTGGAGAATGTTGGACGCGTACAAAATAGCGTCTTTGGGATTGACGCTACCGTTGGTCCAGATCTCAAGGATTAATTTGTCATAATCCGTCATCTGTCCGACACGCGTGTCTTCCACGTGAAAATTAACTTTATTGATCGGGGTGAAAATAGAGTCCACCGCGATCACGCCAAGAGCCTGACCTTCTTTTTTATTGCGCTCTGCGGGAACATACCCACGACCCTTTTGAACTTCGAGCTCCATGCGAAAGGGCACGTTTTTGGTCAAGGTCGCGATATGCAAATCAGGGTTGATCACCTCAACAGTGTCATCCGTGATGATGTCTTTAGCGGTAATCGCTTGCTTCTGGTTCACTTCGATACGCAGTGTCTTGGTCGCGCGCGTATGAGAACGGAGCACAAGCTTCTTAATATTGAGAATGATCTCGGTCACATCTTCGGCAATGCCGTTGACTGAAGAAAATTCGTGCGAGACGCCTTCGATTTTAATCGAAGTTACCGCCGTGCCTTCTAAAGAAGACAAGAGCACGCGGCGAATGGAATTACCCACGGTCACGCCATACCCTCTTTCAAAAGGCTCAGCAACAAATTTGCCGTACGTGCCGGTCAGTGTTTCATCGTCACCGGTTAATTTTTTTGGTATTTCAAATGATCTTAAGGCTATTCCCATGACTATCTCCTATTTCATTTATTTCGCGTGGCAACGCATTCATCCTGCCACCTGTGGACGTTTAAAAAATTTATTTCGAATACAATTCGACGATCAGCTGTTCTTGGATCGGCATCTTCACATCCGACCGTTGAGGCAGGCGATTCACCGACGCTTTTAAGTTGGGCAGATCCGCTGTCAACCATTCGGCGGACGCTTGATCTTTGGTTTGTTCGGCCAAAATCTTGAAACGCTCTTTCATCTTGTCACTGCCGATAAGCTCAATCTTATCTCCGGCGCTGACTTGAAAGGACGGAATATTCACCGAATGACCATTCACCACCACGTGACCGTGTCCGACAACCTGACGAGCCTCGGCGCGTGAGGCGGCCAAACCAAGACGATAAATCACATTGTCGAGTCTCCGCTCTAAAGTGACTAAGAGCGCGACACCGGTAACGCCTTTGGAGCGGCTGGCATTCTTAAAGTAAAACTTAAATTGCTTTTCCATCAACCCGTAAATACGTTTCACCTTCTGCTTTTCGCGAAGCTGAACACCGTAATCAGACAACTTCTGTTGACGAGCTTGTCCGTGCATTCCCGGCGCGTACTCGCGTTTTTCAATCGCGCACTTCGGGGAATAACAACGACTGCCTTTTAGAAAAAGTTTAATTTTTTCCCGGCGGCATAGCCGACAAACGGATGCGCTATAGCGGCCCATTAGACTCTCCTTCTCTTGGGTGGACGGCAACCATTATGAGGAATGGGTGTGACGTCTTTAATCGAACTGATGGCTAAGCCAGCCGCTTGCAAAGCGCGGATGGCGGATTCACGGCCGGAGCCGGGACCCTTCACACAAACTTCAACGGTTTTCATTCCATGCTCCACCGATTTCTTGGCAGCAGCTTCAGCGGTCATCTGAGCGGCAAATGGCGTCGATTTCTTGGATCCCGAAAATCCGGAAGAACCACAGCTGGCCCAAGCAACGACATTGCCGTTGCGATCCGTAATCGAAACAATGGTGTTGTTAAAAGTCGCCAAAATATGCGCAACGCCTTCCGAGACATTGCGAACGACTTTCTTTCTAGATTTAAACTTTTTTGCTTTCGCCACTTCTTTTCAAACCTCCGTTTATAATTATTTACTTCTTAGCCGCTTCCGCTGGTTTCTTTGCTGGTGCTGCTTCTTTCTTACGCTGTGCGCCGATTGTCTTCTTCGGACCTTTGCGGGTACGCGCATTGGTACGGGTGCGCTGTCCGCGAACCGGAAGACTTCTCTTGTGACGCAGACCCCGATAGCTCTGGATATCCATCAAACGCTTGATGTTGATCCCGATCTCGCGGCGAAGCACGCCCTCTGTCTTATGATCTTTTTGAATAATCGCGGTGATGCGTGAAACCTCATCTTCCGTCAAATTTTTTCCACGCACATCCGGGCTGATCCCCGCTTGTTGCAAAATCTTAAGCGCGGACGCTTGGCCAATTCCATAGATATAGGCCAAACCGGCATAAATCTTTTTTTCTTTAGGAATATCTACTCCGACGATTCTTGGCATACTTCGCTTATCCTTGTCTCTGTTTATGTTTCGGATTTGAGCAAATCACTCGCACCACACGTTGGCGGCGGACAATTTTGCAGTTCCCACAAATTTTTTTAACGCTTGCACGCACTTTCATTCGAGTTTCCCTCTTTTTACTTCACTCTGTAAATAATCCGTCCCCGTGTCAAATCGTAAGGTGAAAGTTCTAACATCACCTTATCTCCGGGAAGAATACGGATAAAATTCATTCTCATTTTTCCCGATACATGCGCCATGACCCGATGCTGATTCTGAAGGTCTACCTTGAACATCGCATTGGGTAGCGCTTCTACGACCACTCCTTCAACCTGGACGGCATCTTCTTTGGGCATTTTATTCTGTAACTATCTCCGGCTTTGTCTTTGTTATAAAAATTGTTTGTTCAAAATGCGCGGAACGCTTTCCATCACGCGTCACCACGGTCCATCCATCCGCCAGCACTTTCACTTCATGACTGCCGGCGTTAATCATCGGCTCAATCGCCAACGCCATTCCCGTCACGAGCTTTGGCCCTTCGCCGGGTTTGCCATAATTGGGCACCTGCGGATCTTCGTGAAGATTCCGTCCGATGCCATGGCCGACGTATTCTCTGACGACCGAGAAACCTTCTTTTTCCGCGTAGGCTTGAACCGCTGCGGAAATATCCGAAATCCGGTTCCCTTCCACCGCTTGAGCGATCCCGCGCATCATCGCTTCACGCGTGACTCGAATCAATTTCTGGCTTTCGGCGTCCACCGTACCGATCGCGAATGTTCTGGCGGCGTCAGAAAAATAACCTTTCAAAATCACCCCGACATCCACCCCGATAATATCGCCGTCATTCAAAATTCTTTTTCCGGGGATGCCGTGCACCACCTCGTCGTTTATCGACGCACAAATCGTCGCCGGATAACCGTAATATCCTTTAAACGCCGGCTCCGCGCCCTGCGACCGCACAAATTTCTCGGCGATCTCATCAAGCTTCTGCGTGCTGACACCGGGCTTGGCTTCTTTTTCCATTAACTTTAAGAGCCCTGAAACGATGCGACCTGCTTGGCGCATGATTTCCAACTCCGAGGGCGACTTCAGTTCGATGCCGCCCATCGTTAACGCTTGGCCGTTCCTTTTTGAATGAACAAATCTTTCAAAAATGCCTGAAGCGGATCAACTTCCAAATCTCCCGGCACTTCCTCTAAATTATTTTGCTTCTGATAATACTCAATCAGCGGCGCTGTCTGCTTTTCGTAAACTTCCAACCGGTTCTTAATCGTCTCTTCCCGATCATCCGGTCTCTGCACAAGCGCCGAACCGCAAGCGTCACAAATTCCTTCCACTTTCGGTCTAAAATTTCGAATATGAAATGTTTTTCCGCATTTCGAACAAACCCGGCGCCCGGACAAGCGCGCCACAATCACTTCCAGCGATGTTTTAAAATAAAGAACGCTATCCAACGGCATCTTGAGCGCTTCGAGCGTTTTGTCCAGGCTCTTGGCCTGATCCGCTGTTCTCGGAAAACCGTCTAAAATAAATCCTTTGGCGGCGTCAGGCTTGGAAAGTCTCTCGGCGACCATCGCGATCACGACTTCGTCCGGAACCAACTCTCCCTTTTCCATGTAAGTCTTTGCTTTAAGCCCCAGGGGTGTGGCGGCGCGAAGCGATTCGCGCAACATATCCCCGGTCGACACATGAACCGCATTCAAATCTTTAGAAAGAACCTGCGCATGCGTTCCTTTGCCTGCGCCCGGAGGCCCCAATAAAACGAGCCTCATCTTTAGTAAGCCCTTTGCCTTCCCTTAACGCGGCCGCGCTTCATAAAACCTTCGTAATGCCGCATGAGAAGCTGTGACTCAATCTGTTTGATCGTATCCAAACTCACACCGACCACGATCAAGAGCGCCGTGCCTCCAAAGAAATCCGCAACTTGATGCGGTACTTTGAGTGCTTTCCCGATCACGTCCGGCGCCACCGCAATCATCGCCAAGAAAATACCGCCCGGCAAGGTGATGCGATTAATAATGTAATCAAAATATTCGGCGGTGTTTGTTCCCGGACGAACGCCCGGAATAAATCCGCCGTATTTTTTCATGTTTTCCGCCACGTCAATCGGATTAAACGCGATCGCCGTATAAAAATAACTAAAAAAGATAATCAAAAACATCGTGATGAGCGTGTAAGCCACATTGCCATGCGTCAAGGACGTGGCCACTTGCTGAATAAAATGATTCGGCACAAACACGCCGATCGTCGCCGGAAACAACACGATCGACTGCGCAAAAATGATCGGCATCACGCCGCCATTGTTGACTTTAAACGGAATGAATGTCGACTGTCCGCCAAAAACCTTCCGACCTACGACACGCTTGGCGTATTGAACGGGGATTTTACGTTCCGCCTGCGTCAAATAAATAACAAAAACGATTGCCGCCACCATGATGGAGGCCATGATCAATACTGTCAGAAAATCCATCTGGCCGCCCGCGGCATTTCCCGGCTGCATCAGAGCGCCGATTTGAAATACGGCCGTCGGCACGCGCGACAGGATACCCGCCGCGACAATGATCGACATTCCGTTTCCGATGCCTTTTTCCTGAATCTGCTCACCCAGCCACATGATAAACGCGGAACCCGTGGTCAAGGTCAAAACCGTCAAAATCCGAAATGGCCAGCCCGGAAAATCCACAATCGCCAATCCGCCAAAATGCGCCGGATTTTCAAGCCAGAGAGCAATGAAGAAAGATTGAATCACCGATAGAACAATGGTGCCATAGCGCGTGTACTGATTAATCGCTTTGCGCCCGACTTCCCCTTCCTTGGCCAGTTTCTCAAGCGCGGGAATCACCACCGTCAAAAGCTGCATAATAATGGAGCTTGAGATGTAAGGCATAATCCCGAGCGCAAAAATGGTCAAGCGATGAATCGCGCCGCCGGAAAATAGATTCATCACGCCAAAGAGCGAGCCGCCCTGAGTCCGTGATAAGTTGTCAAAGAACATGCCGAGCTTAGCGCCGTCAATGCCCGGTGTCGGGATAAAAGTACCGAGTCTGTACACGGCGATAATCCCAAACGTGATCAGAATTTTCTTTCGAAGATCGGGGATCTTGAAGGAATCTGCGAACGCTTGGAGCATTAGGAAATTTTTTCCGCAGTGCCGCCGGCGCTCTTGATCTTCTCGAGCGCGGATTTCGAAAATGCGTGTGCTTTAATTTTGAGAGGGTGTTTTAACGTCCCATCGCCCAGAATCTTAATCTTAAATTTTTTCTTGTTCACGATGCCGGCATCCTTCAAGGACTGAGGCGTCACTTCCACGCCGGAAGCAAATCCGCTTAAACGCTCCAGCGAAATGACTTCGTACTTGGCCTTGGGTGTGAACGTAAATCCCCGCTTGGGAATGCGGCGAATGAGAGGCATCTGACCGCCTTCAAATCCGGGGCGAACGCCGCCTGAAGCTCTGGCGTTTTGACCCTTTTCTCCGCGACCGGACGTCTTTCCATGTCCTGAACCGCGTCCGCGTCCTACCACTTTCTTTCTTTTCTTAGCCCCAAAAGGCTTTCTCAGTCTACTCAACATTGGATGTCACTCCCATCACCAGTCTTTGCAAACCTTCCGCGGTGGCTCGCACCACGTTGATCGAGTTATCCGATCCTAAGGATTTGGTCAAAATGTCTTTGATTCCCGCGGATTCACAAACGGCACGCACCGCACCACCACAAATAATCCCGGTTCCCGGCATCGCGGGCTTCATCATCACGCGAGCGGCGCCAAAGCGGCCGATCACTTCATGCGGAATCGTCGTGCCTTTGATGGGCACGTTGATAAAATTTTTCTTGGCTTGGAAAATGCCCTTGCGAATGGCGTCCTGGACTTCATTGGCTTTGCCGAGCGCAAACCCGACGCGACCTTTTTGATCGCCGACCACGACAAGCGCGCTGAATGAAAAGCGTTTTCCGCCCTTGACCACCTTGGCGACGCGATTGACCGCGACTACTTTTTCCACAAATTCTTGAGGCCCTTCTTGGCGCGGAGAACGGCGGCGGGCGCGATCATGAGAAGGCTTCTTCTTGATCTGCTCGATCACTTCCCCGGCGGCGGTCACAACGGCGGCTTGATTTAAAGGCGCGTTGACCACATCGGACTTGGCGAATGTTTTTGATTTGGGCTTGTTCTTAAATTCTTTATTTTCCACTTGCTAAAATTCCTCTCTTTGAACTGACGATTAAAACGAAAGTCCGCCTTGACGGGCGGCATCCGCGAATGCTTTGACGCGGCCGTGATACAAAACGCCGCTGCGATCAAACACAACTTTGGAAACCCCTTTTTCCTTGGCTTTCTCAGCCACAAACTTGCCAAAACTTTCGGCCGCTTTTACGTTGCCGCCTTTTTTGAGGCCGGTCGCCTTTTTAAAATCCTTGGCCTTCGTCGAAAAACCGAACAAAGTCTTACCCTCAAAATCGTTGACGATTTGAGCTTCCAAGTGAAGCAGGCTGGGGTGAAGCGAGAGTCTCGGGCGCTCCGGAGTTCCCGAAACGCGTTTCCGGAGTCTCAGATGACGAATGATACGATTTGTTTTAGTCTTATTTTTTCTAAGCATGTTATTTAGTTACCGTCTTTCCGGCCTTGCGGCGCACCACTTCACCGGCATAGCGAACACCCTTGCCCTTGTAAGGCTCAGCCGGATAAATTTTACGAATTTTGGCGGCGAAATCGCCGACTTTCATTTTGTCGATGCCTTTGATCAAGATTTCGGTCGGCTTCGGTGTTTCCACGGTGATTCCTTCCGGAATGTCCATCAACACCGGATGCGTAAAGCCTAGAGAAAGATTCACTTGTTTACCCTGAAGCTGCACTTTAAAACCAACGCCTTCGATCAAAAGATGCTTTGAAAATCCTTCTGAGACTCCATGAATCATATTGGAAATAATGCTGCGAGTCGTGCCATGAAGCGCGCGATCCGTTTTCTGATTGGTCGGACGTTCCACCAACAGCACATTGTCCTTGATGGAGGACTTCATGCGAGAGTGCATGCTGAAAGACAACTTGCCTTTCGGTCCTTCCACGTTGACCACACCCTGATTCACGGCCACTTTGACGTTCTTGGGTACTTCAATAGGTTTTTTACCGACGCGAGACATTTAGATCACCATACCTTTAATAAAAGTTCACCGCCAACGGAACGTTTTTTGGCTTGTTCGCCACTCAAAACGCCCTGCGGAGTCGACAACACACAAACGCCCATCCCGCTTAACACGGTGGGAATTTTGTCTGATTTTGTATAAATCCGTAGACCCGGCTTGGAAATTCTGACAATACGGTTAATCTTGCGGACCGGCTCGTTGGCCTTTTTCAAATAAACCCTTAGGATACCCTGTTTTTTGTCTTCGATCAAGCGGTAATCATGGATGAATTTTTCCTGCCGCAATACCTTCAAAATCTCTGTGACAAGCTTCGACGCTTTCAAATCCACGCGTTCTCTTTTAATACGATTCGCGTTACGAATGCATGTAAGCGCGTCTGCGATGGGGTCAGTTAATGCCATTTTAGTCTCTTATCCTTCCTCTATCTTTGTAGGTGTCTCTAAAATTCTACCAGCTAGCCTTGATCAGGCCCGGGATCTCGCCCTTCAGCGCCAATTCCCTTAAGCAAATACGGCAAAGCTTAAACTTGCGGTAGTAACCGCGGGTTTTTCCGCATTGCATACAGCGATTGTACCCTTGTGTTTTAAACTTGGGTTTTCTTTGCTGTTTAATGATTAAAGATAATTTTGCCATTGTTTTCCCTTAACTCTCGATTAAACTTGCACCGCTTCCGCTTTTGGGGCGGTCGGCGTGACTTTTTCCGTCTTGGTGCGGAACGGAAATCCGAACAAAGTCAGAAGCTCATAGGACTCGTCTCTGGAACTGCCGCTGATAACAAAAGTAATGTCCATCCCCTGCGGACGAGCCACGCGATCGGTATCAATTTCCGGAAAAATGTTTTGCTCTTGAATACCAAAGCTGAAATTTCCAGCCTCATCAAAACCCCGGGGGCTGATGCCGCGAAAATCGCGAACACGAGGAAGCGCGACGCGCACAAGTCTCTCTAAAAACTCATACATGGTTCTTTTTCTCAGAGTCACGCGGCAACCCACAGCCGAATTTTCACGAATCTTAAAATTGGAAATGGCCTTTTTGGCGCGAGTAATCACCGCATGCTGACCGGTGATGATACTGAGCTCTTGTTGAGCGGCTTCGGCGATCTTGATATCTTCCGCGCCCTTACCCACACCCATGTTCACCGAGATTTTTTGAAGCACGGGAACCTGCATCGTGTTCTTGTAGCCAAATTTTTTCATCATCTGCGGGACGATGTTTTTTTGATAAAGCTCTTGAAGCGTCGGCACCTTTAAAGCTGCCGTAGTTTTTGGAGTTGCCATATTAAGATATCACCGCCTTGGTCTTAGCTGTTAGTCTCTGCTTGGATCCGTCTCCGGCGACAAGCGTCTTAAAACGGGTCGCTTTGCTGGTTCCAGGATTGATCAAGCTCAAATTAGAAATATGAATAGGAAGCTCTTTAGAAATCAGAGCGCCTTGCGGGTGCTGTTGGCTCTTGCGCACATGCTTCTTCACCATGTTGACGCCTTCTACCAGCGCGCGGCCTTTGTCAGGATACACGTGCAATACTTTTGCGGTCTTGCCCTTGTCGCGACCCGCCAGCACCACCACTTTGTCGCCTTTGCGAATACGTAAACTCATTTAGATAACCTCCGGCGCGAGGGAAATAATTTTCATAAACCCTTTGTCTCTCAGTTCACGAGGCACCGGTCCAAAAATACGGGTACCCTTTGGATTTTTTTGCGCATCGATAATCACCAGCGCGTTGGTGTCAAAGCGAAGCGAAGTTCCGTCGGTGCGGCGGATTTTATTGCGCGTGCGAACCACCACTGCCTTCACCACTTCCCCTTTTTTAATGGAAGCATCCGGAGACGCTTCTTTGACATTGGCGCTAATCACGTCACCGACTTCGGCGATCATACGGCCGGAACGGCCGATCACACCGATGCAGGCCGCTTTTTTGGCGCCCGTGTTGTCTGCTACTTCTAAAAGAGTTCTCATGCGAATCATTGTTTTGTCCCTTTGTTCCTTTTAAATGCCTTCTTTCAAATCTTTAGAGGATTTTCCCGCTTCGCGGCCCAAAATCTCCACGAGGCGCCAGCGCTTCTCTTTTGAGAGAGGACGGGTCTCGGCAATACGCACGCGATCACCGACTTTGGCCTCATTTTTTTCATCATGCACTTTAAACTTGCCGGCTTTTTCAATGACCTTGCCGTAATTGGGGTGCAATGCCTTGCGCTTGATCTGAACGACAATGGTTTTATTCATCTTGTCGCTCAACACCACACCGACTCTTTCTTTTCTTAAATTGGGACGAACCGTTTGATTAGACATTTTGCTTCTCTCGTTTCACAGTGTTGATTTGAGCGATTTCACGCTTGATGCGCTTAAAAAGATGCGGCTTGTCCAGCGTTCCGGCGGATTTCTTTTGACGCAAATCATGAAGTTCTTTTTCATGAGCGGCGCGTTTTTGATCCAATTCGCCTTCGCTTAAATTTCTAAAATCTTTTGCTTTGGAAACGGTCATGATAGAACCTCTTTTCTGGAAATGAAGCGGGTTCTCAGCGACAGCTTGAACGCGGCATTTCTCAAACATTCTTTGGCTAATGCCTCGGGCACGCCTTCCACCTCAAACAAAATTTTACCGCGCTTGACTACCGCGACCCAGCCTTCCACCGCGCCTTTTCCTTTTCCCATGCGGGTTTCCGCCGGCTTTTTGGTAATAGGCTTGTCCGGGTAAGCCCGGATAAATACTTTTCCGACTTTCACGGTTCTGGAAATAGCCACACGAGCCGCTTCGATCTCGATGTTGCTCATGTACCCGTTTTCCAGGGACTGCAATCCGTATTCGCCGTAGCTGAGCGTCGAACCTCTTTGGGCGCAACCTTTACGACGGCCACGCTGAGCTTTGCGGTATTTGACTCTCTTAGGCATTAACAACATTGTTATCAGTCTCCGGAGAAATTTCTTTTGTCTCTGCGTCAGGCAAAGAGGCTAACTTAAGATTTTGAGCTTTTTTGATGATGTCGCCCTTATAAACCAAGACCTTGACTCCGATTTTTCCGTACGTCGTCATGGCTTCGGTAAAACCAAATTCGATATCGGCGCGTAGCGTGTGCAAAGGCACCGTTCCTTCATGATAACCTTCCGCCCGGGCGATTTCAGAACCCGCCAAGCGGCCTTTGGTTTGAATCTTGATACCTTTGGCGCCGGAGTCCATCGCCTGAAGAATCGCTTTCTTCATGGCGCGACGAAACGCGATACGCTTTTCCAACTGAAGCGCGATATTCTCAGAAATCAACTGCGCGTCGGTTGAGGCGTTTTTGATTTCACGAATATTGATATGCACTTCTTTGTTTCCAGTCAGGCCTTGCAATTCTTCTTTCAAGCGGTCAATGTCGGAACCTTTGCGGCCGATGATCACGCCGGGACGAGCGGTATAGATATTCACCCGGATCTTGTCACTGGCGCGCTCAATATCCACTTTGGAAATCGCGGCTTGCAAAAACATCTTTTTGACACGAGCGCGGATCTTGATATCCTCATGCAAAAATTTTGAAAAATCTTTTTTGTTGGCATACCAAAGCGAACTCCATGTTTTGATATAGCCAAGTCTGAACCCTATCGGATGTACTTTCTGACCCATTACTTTGCTCCTGCCATTTTCCGCGAAGCGGATCCGCTGGATTTCTTAGCGGATGCACCAGACGATTCTGTTTTAACTTTTAACTTGGCACCCTTCACCGCTTTGGAAGGTGCGGCCGGCGTTACAACGCCTTTTTTAACTAAATCCAACTCTAAAGTGATGTGGCTGGTTCTCTTGAGAATCACCGAAGCGCGACCCATGCTGGCGGCGCGAAAACGCTTCATCGAAGGACCACCATCGGCCAATACCTTGGAAACCATCAGATTCGAGGCAGGCACTTGAGAATTTTTCTCAGCGGCATCCACGGCTTGATTCAACAATTTCCGCACGATATCCGCAGCGCGGCGTGGAGATCCGTTCAAAATCGCATGCGCCTCATTGATCTTCTTTTTGCGAATCAGATCAATCACGTAGCGTACTTTGCGCGGCGCGATTCTAATAAATGAAACAGAAGCTTTAGAAATCATCGAATGTCCTTTAGGTCAGCTCAGCGGTTTGCTTGGTAATGCCGCCATGCTTCCTGAATGTCCGTGTTAAAGCAAACTCCCCTAACTTATGCCCCACCATATTTTCCGTGATAAAGGTGGGTAAAAAAGATTTGCCGTTGTGAATCATCATCGTCAGCCCCACGAACTCCGGAGTCACCGTGGAACGGCGAGACCAAGTCTTGATCGGCTTTCTTTCACGAAGCTTTTGCATTGCGACTACTTTTTTTAATAACTTCTCGTCCACAAAAGGACCCTTACTAATCGAACGGCTCATCTAGGTCTCCCTGAAACAATGTATTTGGATGAAAGCTTCTTCTTATGACGAGTCTTAAAGCCCTTCGCCAATTGTCCGTTGCGAGACGTCGGTTGACGACCGCCTGAGGACTTCCCTTCGCCACCGCCCATCGGATGGTCGACCGGGTTCTTAGCAACGGCGCGTGAGGCGGGACGACGACCCATCCAGCGATGACGACCGGCTTTTCCTAACGAAATGTTTTCATGCTCAATATTTCCGACTTGTCCGATCGTCGCGATGCAATCCGCCGGGATCAAACGAACTTCACCGGAAGGAAGCTTCACGTGCGCGTACTCGGCTTCTTTGGCCATCAAAATCGCGTAACCACCGGCACTGCGTACAATTTTGCCGCCTTGATTGACCATCAGTTCCAAATTATGAATCTGAGTTCCCAGGGGAATCCTCGCCAAGGGCAACGCGTTTCCCGGATGGATTTCGGCATCGGGGCCATTCTGAACCGTCATCCCGACCGTAAGTCCTACCGGCGCGATAATGTAACGCAATTCTTTGTCCGCGTACTCGATCAAAGCGATATTGGCGGTACGATTAGGATCGTATTCGATCGAAACGACTTTGCCATCCACGCCGATTTTATCGCGTTTGAAATCAATCACGCGATAATTGCGTTTATGTCCGCCGCCACGACGACGAGACGTCAAACGACCTGACGAATTGCGTCCGCCTGAGCTGCGCAGATTTTCCATCAACGATTTTTCCGGCTTTTTGTTTTTCGGGCTTAACTCCGAAAAATCGGAAATCGCGGTCCAGCGAAGCGATGGTGTAAACGGTCTAAATGTTTTAATGCCCATAAAAAGTTTCCTTAAGTTACGCTAGGTCGATCTTGTTGCCGTCTTTCAATGTGACGACTGCTTTTTTCCACTCTGACGTTTGGCCCATCTGATGGCGAACGCGCTTGTTCTTCC
>JAHFFN010000036.1 GCA_023247915.1 Candidatus Omnitrophota bacterium | reverse complement strand
CTACGTACCGTGCTTGAAAAAGCCAAAGAAGCCAATATGCCTTCGGACAATATCGATCGCGCCATTAAAAAAGGAACTGGCGAGTTGCCCGGCGTGGTCTATGAAGAAATCGCCTATGAAGGGTATGGTCCCGGCGGCGTGGCGATTGTCATCGAGGTTTTGACGGATAATAAAAATCGCACCAGTTCTGAAATCCGGAGCATGCTTGAAAAAAGAGGCGGCAATATGTCCGGCGCCGGTTCGGTGTCCTGGCAGTTCACGAAGAAGGGCCTAATCGTTGTTCCTAAAGACGCGATGGGCGAGGAAGAGCTTATGACGATCGCACTAGATGCCGGCGCTTCCGATTTTGTCGCGGAAAAAGAACATTATGAAATTACCACCGAGCCGCATGATTTTGAAAAAGTAAAAAAAGCGATTTTGGACGCAAAAATCACTCCGACTTCGGCCGAAGTGACAAAAATTGCGTCTACCATGGTCAAGCTCAATTCCGCCGATGCTAAAAGCATGCTGGGCATCCTAGAAGTTTTTGAAGAACACGAAGACGTTCAAAATATTTATTCCAACGCCGATATTTCCGATGAGATTATGCGGGAGTTGGGCGGATAATTAATTGATTATCCTCGGCGTTGATCCCGGGCTTCAAGTGACCGGTTACGGCGTGATCGAGGTCACCGGTTCTTCAGCTTCCGGAAAAGAAATCGAGTTGCTCGAAGCTGGCGTGATTCGCACGCAAGCCAAAGCGGGCATCGCGGCGAGACTGGAATGTTTGTACCGGGACTTGACGGCGGTGGTGGAGGAATTTAAGCCTTCGGTCATGACGATCGAAAAGCTTTACGCGCATTACAAGCACCCGGCCACCGCGATTTTAATGGCGCATTCGCGTGGCACAGTCTGTCTTTTAAGCGGAGTGAAAAAAATCCCTTTGTTCAGCATGGCATCCACGCATGTTAAAAAAGCAGTCACGGGTCGTGGTCACGCCGA
This sequence comes from Candidatus Omnitrophota bacterium, assembly GCA_023247915.1. GTDB lineage: Bacteria > Omnitrophota > Gorgyraeia > 2-02-FULL-51-18 > 2-02-FULL-51-18 > JAHFFN01. Next base: position 14,803 of record JAHFFN010000036.1, on the reverse strand, counting down.
TAAAGAACAAGTGGCGCGAATGGTTCTGCATTACCTTCATTTAAAACCCCTTTCAGCGCCGTTAGACGCCACCGACGCGTTGGCCGTCGCGCTAGCGTATGCGTTCAACTCCAAGGTTGCCTCCGGAGAGTTTGCCACATGATTTCCCAAATGACCGGAACGGTTGAGCAGTACGTCGAAAATACACTGACTTTGGGTGTTTCCGGCATTTCTTACGAAATTCATATTCCCACCGCGGTGATGAAAAGCTTTGAAGGTAAAATCAGCCGAGATTCTAAGATCTCGCTAGTGACGTATCACTACTATCAAACGGATCCCTCCAAGAGTATTCCCATTTTGATCGGATTTTCCAATCGCATGGAAAAAGATTTTTTTGAGAAATTTATCACGGTTTCGGGTGTCGGGCCTAAGGCCGCGGTGCGCGCCCTGAGTCAGCCGATTCCCAGCATCGCTCAAGCCATTGATGGGGGAGACCTGGCTTTTTTAAAATCCTTGCCCGGGATCGGTGAGCAAAGAGCCAAAGAAATCATCGCCAAGCTTCAGGGGAAGATGGGACGCTTTTCTTTGATTCCCTCAACGCCGGGAACGCCCGCCAACGGCGCTTCGCCTGCAAGTTTGGTTCAGGAAGAGGCGTTGGAAGTGTTATTGCAACTTCAGTACAAAAAAGATGAAGCTCGTGAGATGATACGCAAAGCGTTCGCCAGAAAATCCAATCTTTCGAGTGTGGAAGAAATTTTGAATGAAGTGTATAAGCAGAAAAAAGAAAATCAATGAGCGAATTTAAAAAAAATAAAAAAGAAGCCGGTCGCGAGAAAATGGAATTTGAGCGCGTGGGTCGCCAGGATTTGGTGGCCGCTCAGAGCGCCGAAGACGCGGATGGCATCATTGAGATATCGCTTAGGCCTAGTAAAATCAATGAATTTATCGGCCAGGAAAATTTAAAAGAAAATTTAAGCATCGCGCTTCAAGCAGCGAAAAAGCGCAAAGAACCGCTGGAGCATGTGCTTTTGTCTGGGCCTCCAGGTTTGGGGAAAACCACACTCGCGCATATCATGGCGCATGAAATGGGCGCTAAAATCACGGCTACCAGCGGCCCGGCGATTGAGCGCGCGGGAGATCTGGTCGGCATTTTAACGAATCTCCAGGAAGGCGACATTCTTTTTATTGATGAGATTCATCGCCTGTCAAAAGTCGTCGAAGAATTTGTTTATCCCGCAATGGAAGATTATAAGATTGATTTTACCGTCGATAAAGGACCATATGCCAAGACGATCAAATTTCCTCTCAAGCACTTCACCTTGATCGGGGCGACCACGCGTCAGGGTCTTTTGAGTTCGCCGCTACGCGATCGTTTTGGCGTCTCTTTTCATTTGGATTTTTACGAGCCGGAAGATCTCATGAAAATCATTGAGCGCTCCGCCAAACTTTTATCTATTTCCTTGAGCGAGGAGGCGGCGTTGGTGCTGGCTCGATCTTCCCGAGGCACGCCGCGCATCGCGAACAAACTTTTAAGACGCGTGCGGGATTATGCGCAGGTCAAGTCTCACGCGACGATTGATACGGTGGTGATTCACAAGGCGCTGGAAGGCCAGGGCATCGACAAGACGGGCTTGGATACCCTGGATCGGAAAGTTTTAAGCGCGATCATTGAGATTTATGATGGCGGTCCGGTGGGCGTCGACTCGCTGGCGGCGACGCTGAATGAAGAAGTGGATACCGTGGTGGATGTGGTGGAGCCTTTTCTTTTGAAAAACGGGTATCTCAAAAGAACTTCCCGCGGAAGAGAAGCCACTGAAAAAGCATACGCGCATATAAAAAATACTTTACCCGCACGCTCAAAACCGGATCTGTTTAGTCCTAAAAAATAATTAAACATCACTCTCTATGAAAATCTTTTTTTTATCCCTCTCTTTATTGATTCTTCCTATTTCTTTGGCGAGAGCGGAAGCGCCGGTCACCGTGCGCGTGATGGTGGAAGAGTCTCAAGAGCTTATGCGGCTGGAGATTAAAGGGGAATACCGGATTCGTTTATTGCCGACACTTCAGGAAGTCAAAAAAGGCGCAAGTCTTCAAAAGGTCGCGGTAACAGCGACACCCAAAGGGATTCGTGTGGACGGGCAGGAATGGCCGGCGCGCGGTATTCGTGTGGAAGCGATGGGGGAGCGCGATATTTATTTGGATACGACACGCTATCGAGGCGCCATTGAGATTCAAAAAGATAAAACGGGAAAACTTTTTGCTTTAAGTCGTTTGGATATTGAAAGCTATATGTACGGGGTGTTGCAACACGAAGTGCCGTACTGGTGGCCGATGGAGGCACTCAAGGCTCAGGCGGTGGCTGCCCGAACCTACGCGATGTATCAGGCGCAAGTCAATAAAGCCGGCGATTATGATTTAAAAAGCGATACCAGCTCTCAGATGTACGGGGGCAGTACCACAGAACGGTTTCGCACGAAAACGGCGGTGGATCAGACGCGCGGGCAGGTGCTGACCTATCAAGGTAAAATATTTCCCACTTATTTTCACGCGACTTGCGCGGGCGTGACGGCGGGCGCCCAGGAAATCTGGAAAATCAATTTGCCGCCGATTTCAGGGATGGTTCACTGCGGTTATTGCCGCTTTTCACCGCATTATTCCTGGAATTCCAAAGTTTCCCTCGCGGAAGTCGAAGAAAAATTAAATAAAAGCGGCCGTCCTGTCGGGCAGGTATTAAAAATAGAAATTATCAGTCAAACGCCCTCCGGCCGTGTGGGGAGTTTAAAAATTACCGGGATTTCGGGGGAGGCAGTGATCGCGGCCAAAGATTTCAGGATCTGGATCGGGGGAGACCGGATGAAAAGCACCCTGTTTACCGTGAATGTCGTGGACGACATGGCGGAATTTCATGGCAAAGGTTGGGGGCATGGGGTGGGGCTTTGCCAGTGGGGAACGCTGGGTCAGGCGCTTCTCGGCCATAAATACGAAGCAATTTTAAAATTTTATTATCCCGGAGCGGATATTACGCGCCAATGAAATTATCTGATTTTAATTATGAACTTCCCGCGGAATTAATCGCCCAAGCGCCGCTGGTCCCCAGAGACACTTCCAGGCTTTTGGTGGTGGATCGCGCGACATCGGGCATCCAAGACAAACATTTTTTTAATATTCTTGATTTGATTCCCGCCGGAGATGTGTTGGTTCTAAATAACACCAAGGTTTTTTCCGCCAGGATTTTAGGTAAAAAGAAAAAAACGGGCGGGAAGGTGGATTTGTTATTGCTGGAAGCGTATCGCGCGCCATCCCTGAACCCTGACAGCGAATACGTGTCCGCCGCCGAAGCGGAGGAGATACGAAACAAAAAAATCTGGCGCTGTTTGGCTCAGCCGGCGCTTCACGAAAATCAGGAAATTATTTTTGAGGGGGATACGCTCGAGGCTGTGTTTCTCAAGCGCGATACGGATGGAATCCCTCTGATTGAATTTAAAAATACGGACGATGTGATGGCAACGGCTCGAAAAATCGGCACCATGCCGCTCCCGCCTTACATCAAGCGCGAGGCCTCCGGTCAGGATGACGCGACGTATCAAACGGTTTACGCGCAGAAAGAAGGAGCGGTGGCCGCTCCGACGGCGGGACTGCATTTTACCGAAGAGCTTTTGAAGAAATTGCGCGACAAGGGTGTACAGGTTTGTTTTGTGACATTGCATGTGGGTTATGGCACCTTCAAGCCGGTCGAGGATCTTGAAAATCATAAAATGCACTCCGAGGTTTTTGAACTTTCCAAAGAAACAGCGGACTGTTTGAACCAGGCAAAGTCCAAAGGAAGAAAAGTCTGGGCGGTGGGCACAACGACTCTGCGCGTTCTTGAAACTTGTGTGCAAGAAAAGAAATTGGTTGCCGGTCAGGGCGAGACGGATCTTTATATTCGCGACCCGTTTGAATTTGAAGCGGTTGACCGGCTGATCACTAATTTTCACTTACCCAAGACAACGCTGCTACTTTTGGTGTCGGCGTTTATGGGGGAAAGTTTGAGAAAAAAAGCGTATGAACACGCGGTGCATGAGAAATACCGTTTTTATTCTTATGGCGACGCGATGGTTATTCTATAGTAGAATTAAAAAAAATTAGGGGATGCCGATGAAAATTACTTTGAATGAAAATAAGCTCGTTAAAATGGCCGTGCAGGGAAAACCCGCCAACCCCCTGCGTTTCGCGGAATTTGAAATGGACGCGGAAGGACACGGACATTCCCTGCCCAGTGTCGGCGGCATTGTGTACAACGTGAAAGCCGGAGACTCCGCGTTTGGATGGAGAGGAGATCATATCGAGCCGGGCGTGTCGATGATTTTGGATGAGGAGCGAAGAACTTCCAAACAAAATATGGCGCTGGGATTTTTGGCTTGCATCGGCAATGAAGCGCGCGTTCTCGGCGGAGCCGCCAAAGGCGCAAAAGGCACCGTGATCGGTCAGCACGGAGGCGTGGAGCATCTGATGATTGATTTTGACGACAAGACGCTCGAAAAACTGACCTATGACGACAAAATTTTAATTCGGGCGTATGGACAGGGACTGCAGATCGAGGAAGCGCCGGAAATCAAAGTTTATAATTTAGATCCGGGTGTGTTGAAGCGCTGGGGTCTCAAGCTTTCGGGGAGTGGTAAGTTGGAGGTGCCAGTCGCTTTGACGGTGCCTGCGGCTCTCATGGGCTCAGGGCTTGGTCATGGGGATCCTGGAACCGGAGACTATGACATTACGACGCAGGATCCTAAGGCTGTGAAGCGCTACGGTCTCGAGAAGCTTCGTTTTGGTGATTTTGTGGCGATTATGGACGCGGACAACACGTATGGACGCCATTATTTTGAAGGAGCCGTGACCATCGGCATTGTGTCACATTCGGACAGCTTTTTGTCCGGTCATGGCCCTGGGATTTCCACGCTGTTGTCTTCGCGTGTGGGCAATATCTGTCCGGTGATTTCAAAGAACGCCAATCTCGCCCAACTGCTTAAGATCGGGCGATTCCGAAGATAAATCCCATCACAGACTCTATTTTTTCTGTCCAACATCGGGATCCCCAAACCCGCGCCAGAACGGGCATTTTAAAAACGCCGCGAGGCGATATCCGCACGCCCGTCTTCATGCCGGTGGGCACGCAGGCCACGGTTAAAACTATTTCCAATCAAGAGCTTCTGGACGCCGGCGCTCAGATTATTCTTTCCAATACCTACCATGTTTATTTGAGACCCGGCGAAAAACTTATCGAAGAGGCGGGCGGGCTTCACAAATTTATGAGTTGGCCAAAGCCGATTTTGACGGATTCTGGCGGGTTTCAGATTTTCAGCCTTTCTAATTTCAATAAAATAAAAAATGACGGTGTAGAATTTCGTTCGCACCGCGACGGCTCCAAACATTTTTTAACGCCGGAGGATGTGATCCGGATTCAGCATTCGCTGGGAAGTGACATTATCATGCCGCTGGATGAATGTGTGAAACACGGCGCGGAACGGGAATATGTCGAACAATCGCTGAAAGTCACGCACGCGTGGGCGGAGCGCTGCCGGAAGGCATGGACGCGGGATATTCAGGAAAACGGTAAAAAAAGTATTTTATTCGGCATTGTTCAAGGCGGCATGCACGCGGACTTAAGAAAGATCTCGGCAAAGACATTGGTGGATATGGATTTTCCCGGGTATTCCATCGGAGGATTGAGTGTCGGCGAGCCCAATGAATTGATGTATGAGATATTAAATGAAACCGTGCCCGAGCTTCCGGAAAATAAACCGAGATATCTCATGGGAGTGGGGATGCCAATGGATTTGTTTGAAGCGGTGTCCCAGGGCGTCGACATGTTTGACTGCGTCGTGCCGACGCGCAACGGACGCAATGCCACGGTATTCACACCCAATGGCACCCTACTTCTGCGGGGGGCTTCCTATATAAGGGATTTTAGGCCGATTGACGAAAAATGCCCTTGTTACACGTGCCGGACTTATACGCGCGCCTATATCCGGCACCTTTTTAACGCCGAGGAGTATCTGGGCGGCCGACTTGCTTCTTTACACAACCTGACATTTTTTATACAATTACTCGAGTCTATGAGGCGGGCAATCGAAGAAAATCGCTTTGTTCAATTCCGCCAAGAGTTTACAACAAGTTTTCTGAGTGGTGCAAAGATCAATAAAGGAGATGTCTAATGTCCGGTGAACCAAGTCCATTTCTGCAATTTTTACCGCTTGTTTTTTTATTCGTTATTTTCTACTTTTTAATCATTCGTCCTCAGCAAAAAAAGCAAAAGGCTCACAGCGAGCTGTTGGCCAAGCTCGATAAAAACGATGAGGTAATCACGGTGGGTGGGGTGCACGCGACCGTGGTGTCCGTCGGGGAAAAAACCGTGATTCTTCGCATCGCTGATAGCGTCAAAATTGAGATCGAGAAGGGCTCGATCACACAAGTCACCAAAAAAAGAGAGTAAATTTCAAAACTATGACTAATCAAAGCCTGAAATGGAGAATGCCGCTCATCGCCGCGGTGGTGGCGATTTCTTTTTATTACGCTTATCCGCCGTTTGACATGGGCGGTCAGAAGGGCAAGCTGAAACTCGGGCTTGATCTTCAGGGCGGCATGCATTTGGTGCTTCGCGTCGACACCTCCAAGCTGACAGACAAAGCCAAGGAAGGCGCAGTGCTGCGCGCCATCGAGATTATTCGTAACCGCATCGATCAATTTGGCGTGGCGGAACCTTCGATTCAGGCCGAAGGGGCGGATCGTATTATTGTGCAGTTGCCGGGTGTTACCGATCGCGAAAAAGCGTTGGAGCTTGTCGGTAAAACGGCTCTTTTGGAATTTAAAATCGTTTCCGACGACGAAGACAAATTAAAAGAAGCGCTTGCCGGCAAAGTGCCCGCGGGCTACACGCTTTACAAATCTAAAGAAGACCGCGATCTTCTTCTTAAGAATGAGACGCTGATGACCGGCCAGCATTTGAATGATGCCAATGTCGGTTTTGCCGAATATGGCCAGCCGGATGTGGAGTTTTCATTGGATTCCGAAGGCGGTAAGACTTTTTCGGACATTACGGGCGCTCATCTTCACGAGAGACTCGCCATTGTGTTGGATAATGTGGTGCAGTCGGCTCCGGTGATTCAGAGCCAGATTCCCAGCGGCAAGGGCGTGATTACCGGTAATTTTACGCCGGATGATGCGCGGCTTTTGGCGATCACTTTAAAGGCGGGTGCCTTACCCGCTCCGATTGTGGTTGAGAATGACAACACCGTCGATCCGAGTTTAGGTAAAGACTCTGTAGCGCAGGGTATTCGCGCGTCGCTGATCGGATTTGCGGCGGTCGTCGCGTTTATGGCCGTTTATTATTTAGTGGGTGGACTGGTCGCTAATTTTGCGTTGCTCTTAAACATTTTAATTCTTTTGGCGGCGCTCAGTTATTTTCACGCGACATTGACGCTGCCCGGCATCGCGGGTATCGTGCTGACGGTCGGTATGGCCGTGGATGCCAACGTGCTTATTTTTGAACGTATCCGTGAGGAGTTGGCGCTTAAAAAACCGATGGTGGCGGCTCTTTCCGCCGGGTATCACAAAGCCTTCGCGACGATTTTAGACTCCAATCTCACAACATTGATCACGGCGGTGATTCTTTATTTTATGGGGAGCGGACCGGTGCGTGGTTTTGCGCTGACGTTGTCGATCGGTTTGTGCGCCAGCATGTTCACGGCGGTATTTGTGACGCGCGCTATTTTTGACCTGCTTCTCAATAAGGGAAGTTTAAATAGCATGACGATGCTTCATTTTCTTCCAAAACCGCCCTCGATCGACTATTTAAAAGTTCGTAAAATTTGTTACGCGCTTTCGATTGTCGTGATCGTGATAGGTATGGCGAAGTTTGTGATGCGCGGCGACAAGATGTACGGCGTTGATTTTACGGGTGGTTCGATGCAAGAGTTGAAATTTCAAAAGACCATCGAGGTGGAGGCTATCCGTAAATCGCTGGCGGAGGTGGGTCAGGGAACCGCGGTGATTCAAAAAGTCCGCGACACCAACCAAGTGATTATCCGTTCCAGCCTTAACTCGGACAAAGCAATCACCGAAAATCTAAAGAAAGATTTTCCGGATAACGCGTTTGAAGTTTTGCGCGCGGATCATGTCGGGCCGATTGTGGGCAAGGAATTAAAAGTAAAAGCGCTGTGGGCATTGATTTTATCCTTGGTGGGTATCTGGCTCTACGTGGTGTGGCGCTTTGATTTTAAATTCGCTTTTGGAGCGCTTTTATCACTGCTCCATGACGCGTTGATTACCTTGGCGCTCGTGGCGCTGGCGGGTCGAGAGCTCTCGATCCCGGTTCTGGCGGCGGTCTTAACGATTTTGGGTTATTCGATCAATGACACCATCGTTATTTTTGACCGTATCCGCGAACATCGTCGGAGCAATGTCAAAGAAACATTCGAACAAGCGATCAATTCCAGTATTAACCAAACCATGGCGCGTACGATTTTGACGACGCTGACCGTTTTTATGGTGGTAACGGCTTTGTATTTCTTCGGCGGCGAAGTGATTAATGATTTCGCTTTCACCATGCTTGTCGGCGTGATCACCGGCACTTATTCGACCGTGTATATCGCGTCACCGGTTTTGATGGATTGGCCGGGATCGAATAAAAAAGTGAAGAGGTAAGAAAAGTTAAGAATTAATGAAAAAACACTGGGTTTTAAATTCTTGGGCGGAAGGCGCCAAGCGCGTCGCCGAGGAGTTTGATCTTCATCCAGCCGTCGCTTCCATTCTTCTCCGGAGAGGGCTTCGAAACTCTCCGGAGATTTTTTCTTTTTTAAACGCTTCGCTCGAAACCCTCCAAAGCCCCTGGGCTTTTTCTCAAATGCCAAAAGCCGTCCAGCGGATACGGCAAGCCATCACCCGCGGTGAAAAGATCCTGATTTACGGCGACTATGATGTGGATGGGATTACCGGCAGTGCCATTTTGTATCCAGTACTTAAAAAAATAGGGGCGGATGTCGAAGTTCATATTCCGCACCGGATGGAAGAGGGTTACGGTTTAAATCTGGAATCCCTGGCAAAACTTTTAAAAGAAAAACCGATCAAACTGGTTATCACCGTGGACAATGGGATCACCGGCATCCAGCAGGTGGATTTTTTAAATTCCAACGGGGTGGACGTTATTATCGTGGATCATCACACGCCGAAGGACGAGACGCCGAGGGCTTTCGCGATCATCTCCGCCGCCGCGGGTGATAAAAGCGGCGAGCCTAATTTAGCGGCTTGCGGCGTGGCGTTCAAATTAGGCTGGGCGCTTTTGGGTGATCTGGAACCGATGAAAGAATATTTGGATCTAGTGACGGTAGGAACGATCGCGGATCTGGCGCCGGTTTTGGGGGACAATCGTATTCTTTTAAAACATGGCCTAGAAGTGCTTGGAAAAACCAAGCGTCCGGGTCTTCGCGCTCTCATGACGGTGGCGGCCATTTCAAGGAAAGCGGTTACTTATCGGGACATCGCTTTTGGTTTGGGGCCGCGCATCAACGCTTCCGGCCGCATGGGATCGCCGCAGCACGCTTTTGATCTTTTAACCACGGAAGATCCGGTGGAGGCCAAGAGGCTGGCGGAATTTTTAGATGGCGGCAATCGGGATCGTCAGCGTGTGGAAGCCAAGGCGTTTCAGGACGCGGCCAAAGTTGTGGAAAAAAACCGGCTCGAGGAATCGTCGGTGCTGGTGGTAGCTAGCCCCGAGTGGCATGAAGGCGTGCTGGGGATTGTGGCGTCGCGCCTGGTGGAACGATTTCAAAAGCCTTCGATTGTAATTTCACTGAAAGAAGAAATGGGGAAGGGCTCCGGCCGTTCCATCCCGTCATTTTCTTTGTTCGATTCGGTTCTCACCTGCGAAGATCTTTTGATTAATTTCGGAGGGCATGCCCAGGCTTGCGGCCTTACGATTCACAAAGACAAGATTGATCTTTTTCGCCAGCGCCTCAATGAGTCGAGTAAAAATTTTTTACAGTGGGACAAGCGCATTCCTCTAGAAATTGAATCGGAGCTGCCTTTGGCGGAATTGGATCTCAAATTTTTAAAAGACCTGGAAAGGTTGGCGCCTTTTGGGCCAGGTCATCAAAAGCCACTTTTTTTATCCAAGGGTCTGCGCTTAAAAGGGGAAGCCAAAAAGCGCGGGAAAGACACACTTCAATGTTGGATGACGGACAAGAGCGGAAAGACGACTTGCGAAGTGATTGGGTTTAGGAGTTACGAGCGATGGACGAGTCAGAAGCAAGAAGCCTATGACATCGTCCATCAACCGACTTTAAAGGATTTTAACGGGATACCGTCGATTCAGTTAGAGCTTGAGGACTGGCACTAGAACCGGCGACCGCGGCCTTCCAAGTTCTCTTGGGAGCCTTGGTGACTTTGCCGGTTTTGAGATAGCTGGCGGCCACTTTGACGCGCTTGACAGTGCCGTTTTCGATAATCTTCACGGTTTGCAAGTTGGGCGTAAAACGGCGAGTGGTGATGCCGGTTGTTTTCAAACCAATACCGCCGGATTTTTTAGCAATACCACGACGGGTAATATGCTTGCCGGAGCGGGGCTTTTTACCTGTAAAATAACAGACTCTAGACATCTTTAAATCTCCTACCAATAGGTTAAGCGTCTTCTGGACGCGGAAGCGATAATGTACCATGCGAACTATTGAAATGCAAGGGACGATTAAGAGGGCTCCGACCCCGCCCAAGGTCGATTTGGACGGCCCGGTACGCTTCCTAAAGGGCGTGGGGCCGGAGCGTTCCAAGCTTTTGGCGCGTTTGGGGCTCAATACCCTGCGTGACCTCCTCTATTTCTTTCCCCGGCGTTATGAAAACCGCAGTCCCGTTAAGAAGGTAGCCGAGCTGACTCTTGGGGAAAAGGAATGTGTGCGTGGCGTGGTGATTAGCCGGAGACTCATACGCACCCGTTTTGGGCCGTCTATTTTTCGAGTCGTGCTGGGGGATGAGGAGATATCCGTGGAAGCCAGTGCGGAAACACCGCTTTTGCATGGCACTTGGTTTAACATGCCGTATTTGACCAAGCTTTTTGAACCCAAAGCCCAGGTGGTCTTTTACGGCCGGCCGGAAAAAGACGGAAAGCATCTTAAAATGGTGCACCCGGAATACGAAATTTTTTCGGAAGGCGTCGCCACCAATAGTCCCCACTCCGGACGTGTCGTTCCTATCTATCCCTTAACCGAAGATCTAAGCCAAAAGGGTTTAAGACAGCTCGCATTTCAAACCGTCGAAGAATGCGCGCCGCTTGTCCGCGAAACCTTGCCGTCACCTTTTTTAAAAAGGCTGGGCTTAAAAAGCGTCCATTTTTCTCTCAAGCAATTGCATTTTCCCGAAGGGCGCGAAGAATACAAACAGGCCTATCGTCGTCTGGTATTCGACGAATTTTTTATGTTGCAGGTTTTAATTCAAATGAAGAAGGCGAAGCTTCAAAAAGAGAATAAAGCGATTTCGCATTCCGGCGGACAGGAACTTGTCCGGCGTTTTATTCAGACACTGGAGTTTGAATTAACGCCCGGACAACAAAAGACCATCAACGATATTTTGGCTGACATGAAAAAAGGGCGATCGATGAATCGCCTGGTTCAGGGGGATGTGGGCAGTGGCAAGACGGTGGTGGCCGCGGCCGCGCTTGTTTTTACGGCGGCCAATGGATTTCAGGGGGCGCTGATGGCGCCGACGGAGGTGTTGGCGCAACAGCAGTATTTTAGTTTGGCGCGATTTTTAGAGCCCTTCGGAATTCGATGTGGTTATTTGGCGCAAAATAGTTTGCCGGAAGAAAAGGCTTTAGTTTTATCCGGGCTTGCGGATGGAACGCTTCAAGTTATTGTCGGAACGCATGCGCTGATCCAGGAAAATGTCCGTTTTAAAAATCTGGGACTGGTGGTGATTGATGAACAGCATAAATTTGGTGTGTTTCAGCGCGCGGCTCTTAAGGAAAAAGCGTTGGTGTCGCCGCACTTTTTGCTTTTAACGGCTACGCCGATTCCCCGGACGCTGGCGCACACTTTGTATGGGGATTTGGATATCAGCTTGATGCAGGAAATGCCCAAAGGCCGACAGCCGATACGGACTTTGTGGGTGGGGCAATCCAAAAGAGCGGAGATTTATCAATTTATAGACCGAGTGATCGCGAAAGGCGAACAGGTCTTTGTTGTTTGTCCCGCGGTCGACGCCAAAAATTTGTCGGTTAAAAACGCGACAGAAAGCTATGAGTCGATTCGGCGTATTTTTTCACATCGAAGGGTCGGGCTTTTACATGGACGTCTAAAAAGCCCTGAGAAGAAAAAAATAATGCAGGACTTTAAAGAAAAGAAAATACAGCTGTTAGTCTCTACGGTGGTGATTGAGGTGGGTATCGATGTTCCCAATGCGACGGTGATGGTGATTGAAAATGCCGAACGCTTTGGCTTGTCTCAGCTTCATCAGCTCCGCGGCCGCGTGGGGAGAGGGCCGGTGGAATCCTCTTGTATTTTATTTTCGGACGCGGCGGATGAGGAGACAGTGCGACGACTCGAGGCGTTTACCTCCATCAGCAGTGGATTTGAGATTGCCGAAAAAGACCTCGAATTACGCGGCGCCGGCGACATCATCGGTGCCCGTCAGCATGGCCTACCCGAATTGCGCATCGGCGATCTCGTCAAAGATGCCAAAGTCCTGATCGAAGCTCGCCGGGAGGCTATTGCGCTCGTCGAAAAAGATCCCACGCTGTCGCGCCTGGAAAACCGTCTCTTACGTGACGCCATCCGTAGACGTTTCGCCTCCGCAGATCTCAAAAAATTAACCGTTACCGCATAGCAATTCCCCCCCCACAAAACATTCCCCCCAACACTCGCTCTATAGGCTCTTTTGGAGCATGGATTTGACATAACTTTTGGGGATGCCCCTCGCCAAAAACCGAGCGATAGGCTTTTGATAGCCTATCGCAACGGTTTTTGGCGGCTCCCCTGAAAAGTTATGTCAAATCCATAAGCGCTCCAAAAGAGCCTAATCGCTCGTTGTCGGGGGGAATGTTTTGAGAAGTGGGAGGGTTGTCAGATTCCTAAAAACTTAATTCTAGATCTAGCAGCAGGCATCAAGCTTTGCCGTAGGAGGGCGTTGATGGCAGGCGCGCCCACGGTAACAAGCGCGCCGAATCACCGAGCGCAATTTTCTCGGCGGGAAAATTGCGCGTCCCGACGAAGGCAAAGCTTGATGCCTGCTGCTGGGACACTTGTATGTTAGAATAATCTCCATGAAAATTTTGACAGGAAAACTGAAGGGTCGATCGATTGTGTTTAAGCCGAATCCGCATTTGAGGCCTACGGCGGATAAGGTGAGGCAGGCGCTGTTTAATATGTTGCAGGGGGAGATTGAGGGGAAGAATGTGCTCGATCTTTTTTCGGGGACGGGGGCGTTGGGGTTGGAGGCGCTGTCACAGGAGGCGGCGTTTGTGACTTTTGTGGAGTCGGATAAGATGCAACTTAAAAAAATCCGCGAGAGTCTGGAAGCGTTTGGTTTAGCCGATCAGGCGCGCACTGTTTGCGCGGATGGGATTGAGGCCATTAAAAATCTAGCGCAAGACGGTCAATTTTTTGACCTGATTTTTATCGATCCTCCTTATGATGAGGGGTTGGGTCAAAGAGCTTTGTCGGCGCTGGCCATCTCCAAAATCCTCCACGAAGACACCCTTATTATCCTCGAATCCCGCAAGCGGGAGGACTTCCCAAAGGTTGTCGGCAAGCTGGCGCGTATCCGCGAGAACCGCTATGGGGACACCAAGATCTCTTTTTATAAACTGGCTCAAAATACGCCTTGAAATAATTGATTAAAATTGTTAATTTTATTGGAAGAACATTTGGCTTTTTATGAATGAAAATTTGAAAAATAACCGGACTAACCCTTGAAACAGCTGTCGCCAAGCCGTATACTTTCTCCATTGTATTCGGAATCAAATCCTACGGAGAAAATGATGAAACTTAGCCTCAAAGCCACCTTTTTATTTCTACTTTCTTTCAGCTTTTTAAATTTTCTTGGTTTTGGATTTGAAGAGTCTGTGCTGGCTTTTCCAGAAGTGCCGGAACCGGTGCAGAGTGAGCACACGATTCATTACCCGGGCGTAACGTATCACATTAGCAACCGCACGAATAAAATCGTGAAAATCGATTGGTTCTATCAGTACACAGACCGCCCCGATTGGGCAGTTTTTCCCTACAATCAAACCTATTTCAACGAAGATAGCGGCAATGTGATTGCCGATTATTTCTTTAATACGGACAAAAAAATATATCGAGTGGATAGCTATTATCCCAACCAGACCTATAGCGGTCACAGAGAGTATGTCCGTTATTATGACCCCGTGACAGGCATTATGACTTATGAAGAAAAATTAAATCAGACAGGGTATTTAACCAACTACACCCACGGTTTTGATTTGCAGGGCAGAGCGGTTAGATTTATCGAATTTTATCAGGATTTATTCGCTGTCAAATCTTCCGAGACAGAGTTTTCCTATCAAGGGGATTCTCAGCAGGCAAAATTGACGACAGTGACCCATTTCGACCGACAAGGCCGCATTGAATCTATCGAGTATTTTGATGGCAGTAACACCACTCCCAGCAAGACAGAGAAATATTATTACGATTCAAACGTCACTCCGACAAAGTCCACACAGATCGTTGGATTCAATGGCCAGGGCTCAAACTGGAGGCCTTCCGATGGAGCGTTTCCCGCAAATCTAAAATCGATCACACAGCTTTCTTATAATGGAGTTTATGGTCAAGACGACAACACTCTTGTG
>JAHFFN010000002.1 GCA_023247915.1 Candidatus Omnitrophota bacterium | reverse complement strand
CCACCGCTTCATGCTCGCCGGTGGAAGCGCCGCTGGGCACCGCCGCCCGGCCAAAAAAACCGTCGGACAACAAACAATCCGCTTCAATCGTGGGATTTCCGCGGGAATCAATAATTTCGCGGCCTTTGATTTCTTTGATCACTGGTTTTGCCATGGGAAAAGCCTCTCTAAATTTGTTGGGTGAATAAAACGAAGTTTAAAAAAATTAACGGCTCATTATAACAGGTCGGGGTTCAGGCTGACAAAACTTTTTGAATGGCTAGCGGATAGATTTGATGCTCCACACGGTGGATTTTTTTCTCAAGAGAATCCAATGTGTCCTGCTTTGAAATTTTCACGCGTTTTTGAAGAATCGGTTGGCCGGCGTCGACTTTCACGGTTACCCAGTGCACCGTGACTCCCGTCTCCTTCACTTTCGCTTCAAACGCATCACGGATCGCGTGCGCGCCTTTAAATGCGGGTAAATACGAAGGATGAATGTTTACCATTTTATTTCGGTAGGCACCGATAAAATACGGTGTAAAGATGCGCATGAATCCCGCCAACACGATAAGATCCACGGCTTGTGATTTTAAAATACGAACAATGATTTTTTCATAATCTTGGCGATTGGTAAAAAGTTTGGGACTCAGAAGAACAACGGGGATTTGCGCTTTTTTGGCGCGTTCAAGCGCGTAGGCTTTGGGGTTGTCGCAGACCATGAGCGCGACATGAGCTTTGAGCTTGCCCCGGCGAACCGCATCGAGAATGGCTTGAAAATTAGAGCCGTTTCCCGAGCAGAACACCGCCAGGTTTTTCATGCGGACGTATTTAAATTAGATTGCTTTGTCGAGCTTGGCTTGAAGATCGGCCTTGCTCATCGCACCGACAAAACGAGCGGATTCTTTTCCGCCTTTAAACACAATCATTGTCGGAATATTCATGATGCCGAGCTTTGAGGGCGCGTCTTGGCTTTCATCGACATTGAGTTTGCCGATTTTAAGCTTTCCTTGATAGACACCTGAGAGCTCGTCCAAAATCGGACCCATCAAACGGCAAGGGCCGCACCACTCCGCCCAAAAATCAACCAACACCGGCGTCGCGGACTTGGCGACTTCCGCATCAAAGTTAGCGTCTGTAATCTTGAGTACATTATTTCCCATAGTCATTCTCCTTCAGGTTCAATGTCTTATTATACCAAACAAATCAAAAAACTGAGCTGGAGGTCAGAATTGAACTGACGACCTGCTGTTTACGAAACAGCTGCTCTACCAACTGAGCTACTCCAGCGAAAGCCTAAAAAATTATTTTTTGTTTCTTTTTTCCCAATGCGTCGAATATTCATCAAGCGCGTCATCCAGCTCTTTGGAAGAAGCTTCGGGCGTCACTACCCCGCCCAATAAAATTCCCCGCGAAGTGACCGGCTTTCCATAATACTCCGTATTGGAATTATTATCCTGAGTCAACACGGTGCCTTCCAGCGAAATCCCTCCAAAAAGCCCGCGGCTCCTGGAATAAGAAATAATATTCGCGCGTAAGGTTAAATCCGTCGAAACCTCGGAATTTCTTCCCACCGGTCCTGCGGAAACCGCCGCCCCCGCACCCAATGTAAAATTATCGGACAAGATACCGTCGAGTCCACGTTCATTCATAATCACTAAAATCAAATCTGTGGCCTGACCGCCAATTTGCAGTCCCCAGCTTCCACCGCCAATCGTCGAAAAAGCAATCGACCCCCACTGTCCGGTCTTGGGGTCACGCGCGACGACCACCCCTTTGCCAAAACGCGCGCCAAAAATAAACCCGCCCTTCAACACCGACGGATAAATCGCGATCGCTTTGCACT
This sequence comes from Candidatus Omnitrophota bacterium, assembly GCA_023247915.1. Lineage (GTDB taxonomy): Bacteria > Omnitrophota > Gorgyraeia > 2-02-FULL-51-18 > 2-02-FULL-51-18 > JAHFFN01. The sequence goes on along the minus strand of JAHFFN010000002.1, from coordinate 69,928 downwards.
TGGCCAATAATTCTTCCGGAATGCTCTGATCCGGCGTGGCCATCACTTCATCCATCACATTTTTAGATTCGTGAATTCTCCGGTCAAGCTCACCGGAAGCGGCATTTGCCACACGCGTTGCCGCCATTCCCAAAAATAGAACACCGCCAAACAAAAACAAAGCCACCGTTTTTTTTATCATGAATGTCGGCCTTTTTTAGTTTATTTTGACGAAGCTTCCAGAAAATCCGAAGCAGACGGTTCGGAAATTTTGGGATATTTTTTTCCAAACCCTTGAACGGGCACCGTCATTCCGCGCGAAGCAGGCTCCACCGGAATATGAATATCTTTGGCAATCCCCAAAATCCACAAAAATTGTATCGTCCGGTATGTCATGTCGATTTCCCACCAACGCATACCGTGACGCGCGGAGCGTTGAAACGCGTGATGATTATTGTGCCAACCTTCTCCAAAAGACAAAAGAGCCACCCACCAATTATTGGTGGATTGGTCGGAAATTTTATAAGTCCGGTATCCCCAAATATGCGCCGCGGAATTTACCAGCCACGTCGCGTGATACACCAGCACCGAACGCACGAACACGCCCCAAACCACAAAAGACCAGCCGCCCCACATATAAAGAAGCACGGACAAAATCAAGGATGGAATGATATGCCATTTATCCAAGAAAACCAAAAAAGGATCGCGTGCCATGTCCGGCGTAAAACGCTTGTAAGAATCAAATTCCGCTAAAAATTTTTCACGGCCGAAAAGCCAAGTCATGTGCGCCCACCAAAACCCTCTGAGTGGACTATGGGGATCATTTTCGGTGTCCGAATAGGTGTGATGATAACGATGCGCGGCCACCCACGCGATCGGCCCCGCTTCTCCGGCCAAACACCCACAAACGGCCAAGAAATATTCAAACCATTTGGGAATCGCGTAACTGCGATGTGTAAAATAGCGGTGATACCCCAGGGTAATGCCAATACCGCCCGTCACCCACCATAAAAACAGGCACACCCCAACGGCTTTCCAGCTAAACGTAAAAAACGCCGCCAGCGCCCCAAGATGCATAGCCGTGATCCATGAAAAAACCACCCAGTCGTCCTTGGTCGTGAACTGAGCCCGGCGTGTCGAAGGATTAAAGTTAGTCTTCATAATCAAAGTTTACCATAAAGTGGAGGGGTTGACCAAGTCTAGCGAGCCAGCACCAGCTGGTCTAGCTCTTTTTTGAGTATCGGCAGGACTTCATTGTAACGAAAAGACCCCAAAGTCTCGGATTTGCGCTTGACCGTCACGGTGTTGGGTCCGCACCAAAGCCCCAAATCCGCGTCATCCGTCTCCCCAGGTCCATTCACGCGGCAACCCATCACCGCGATGGTGAGTTTATTGTCCTTGGCGTAGGCTGTCATTTCTTTGACTTCCATCGCCAGTTTCACAAAATCTCCGTTTTCGACGCGTGAACACGACGGGCAAGAAATAATATTAAGCCCCTTGCCAAAATCCGGCACCGACACAAAGCGGCCTTCCTTAATATCGTCAATAATCTTGTGACCCCAGGTAATTTCCTGATGCTTTTCGGAATTGGGCAAAGTCAACGATACGCGAATGGTATCGCCGATCCCGGCGGGAATCAACTGTTCAAAGGCAATGCGCGTCTTGATCACCCCATCCGGCAAAAGTCCCGCCTCCGTCACTCCCAAATGAATCGGCACATCCGGTCGGCGAATAGAAAATTCTTTGTTACAAATCACCACTTTCTGCGGATCGGAGTCTTTAAGACTCACAACATAATTGGTGAAATGCATTTGATCCAAAAGCTCGCAATGCCACGCCGCACTCTCCACAATCGCCTTCACGTGATTGCCGGCATAACGCTCCAAAAACTCGGGCGCGACCGAACCGCAATTGACGCCAATGCGTAGCGCGATCCCATGGGTCTTGGCAATGGAAACAATCCAGGCCACTTTTTCTTGAATCGATTTGGATTTGTCCAGATGATGCAAATGTCCCGGGTTGTAACGAATCTTGTCCACGTACGGCGCCACACTCTCCGCGAGCGGGAAATTTTCCTGCAAGTCCACGACCAGACGTGCCTTGGTCGCCTTGCGAATCTGCTTCAACGCCTCTACATCTTTGGCGTTGTCGATCGCGATGCGGATCAAGTCCGCGCCCTTGGCTTCCAGATCCGCGATCTGCTTTAACGTCGCGTCAATGTCCTGGGTGTGCGTGGCACACATCGACTGCACGGCGATAGGCGCACCCCCGCCAATCGTCAAATCCCGTACCTGTATTTTTCTTGTTTTTGAGCCCATAGGCTAGAGAGTATACCTGATCTTTTCGAACTCATCCAATGCCTTGTTGGTATTGTCCGGATTGCGATGAAAGCCCCCGTGACCGCTATTGGGATCCTCAATCGCCAAAACCACCTTCCCGCCATATCTCTCAATCCATTCCCCCGCTTGGCGCATCCCGGGAATGCCGTCCCGATCAGGGTTCGTATCCTGACCGCCCGCGTAGGTAATCCATCGTGTCCCTCCAAGAGGATTTTCGCCAAACTGACCTTTTTCGATAGCTGCCGTCGGAGGGTAGTTGGAATTGGCCTTGCCGGCATTGGCGATAAAAAGCTTAAAATAGTGATGCCCGGTGCTCACATCCATCGCCGCCAACGCGTAGGTGTTGGTCGATCCACGAGAAAAACCGTGAAGGAGAGCGGGTGCTTGAATTCTTTTTTTTTGAAATACATCGTCAATGACGCGATAAATCTCTTGGGGTGTCAGATAGTCCTTAATACTCTCTCCCTCGCCAAGCCACCATTGCACCGCCAGCATCGCGTAACCGCGTTCTTTTAGAATACTGTGCCACACATAAAAATCTTCCACCGCCCACCCGTCATGCCCGTGGATGGTCACAATCACCGGCGTCGTTTCCGGTGAATAATTTTCCGGCGCCCAAAAAAGATAAAAACTCTTTCCGTCCGCCGTATACCCGATCTCGGCATGATTTTGCATCGCATATTCATAGCGGGGCGCGCGCTTGGTTTTGGCCATCTCCAATAAAGCCTCACCCCCGGCTTGGGAAGCATCAGCAGAAATGGAAGCGCTAAGAAGTAACGCGGAAAGAAATAAGCCGAGTTTAATAAAAACGGGGCGTGCGAATTTTAACATAAATCCTCCCACTGAATCATAACAGAGCCTTAGGAGAATGGGAAGATGCTCCTGATTCTATGGTAAAATTATGAATCCGTTTAAAAAGACATCCACCAAAGCAACAAGCGAGGTTTTTTGAAACAACAAATCGACCGTTGGTCTCTCCCCTTCGTCTGCTTATCCATCCTCGCGACTTTTTATCTCCTTCAGTATCGGCTACTTCACATTCACTCCTTCGATCAGGATGAGCTTGAGCATTTGCATGCCGCATGGCTAGTTTCAAAGGGGTTTGTGCCTTATCGGGATTTTTTTACCCATCACATGCCGTGGTTTTATGCGACGCTTTCTCCTTTTTTCCGTTATTTCCTTGTCGAAAAAACCCCTGAGAACACCTTCGCCTTCCTTTTTTTCGCCAGAAAAATCATGTGGCTTGTAACAGCTGCGATTCTTTTTCTAACTTTCCAATTAGGAAAAGTGTGGCGAGATACCAAGACAGGCCTCGTCGCGACCACGCTCCTAGCGACCACGCTTATTTTCCAACAAAAAGTTCTTGAAGTGAGGCCGGATGTTTTTTGTCTTATCTTCTGGTTAGTCTTTCTTCTCTGCTTGGTAAAATCCCTGCAAGACACGCAGGAAAATCAGCGGTGGGTATTTCTTTTTTTCGCCGCCGGGCTTTCTCTCGGCGCAGGGCTCTTATTCACGCAAAAGATTCTTTTCGCGTTTCCCGGTCTATGTGTTTTTGCGCTGTATGATGGCTTTCAAAAACGTCTTAACCATTATTTTTTATTTGTCGTGGGTCTTTTGATCCCTATCTTAGGAACTGTTTTATATTTTTTCTCGCACCATGCTTTGAGAGAATTTTTTTATTGCACTTTAGTCATCAATTTAAAGTGGGTCAGGGAAATAGACTCCTCTTTTTATATTTTAAGACTAGTGAAAGAAAATCCGTTTTTGATTTTTTTTGGATTTTCAGCGCTCTTTTCCAAAAATCTCCTGCGTGTTCAATCGTCACAGCGAAGTCCTGCGGATTGGTTCCTGGGAGCATTGGTTATCTCATTGACCGTAGGACTCGTGTTCCTGAGCCCGGTTCCTTACCGGCAGTCTTATTTAACTCTTCTTCCTCTTCTGGCGTGCCTAGCGGCGAATACTCTGCTTAAAATAACAAAATCCAAAAATGTCTTAGCGTCACTTTTTTTAATTGCTATCACCGCTTATCCATTGGGCCGACAAGCGCTTTCTCTGACCTACTCCGACAATCGCGACCAATTAAGTAAAATTGCCTTTGTGATGAATCATAGCCGAGAAGATGAGACTGTCCTGGATGGCTGGACGGGTTGGGGTGTTTTCCGTCCCCATGCTTACTTTTATTTTTTTCTCCATAGCGGAGTCAGCGGAACTCTGGGTTGGAAAATCAGGGGAGAACTTTTATCGGCTTTGCAAACTGGTCAAATAAATCCCAAAATAGTCCTGCTCGATGATAGCTTGCGGGAATTTTTTCCGCAGGTGGCAGATTTTGTGCGAACCCACTACAGCCCGACAGCCGCGGAGCCGATTTACATCCGAAAAGAAGCGACTTCCGCGCCGGACGCGGCGGCGGCTATTTAAGATTTCTGATTAAAAATAAGATAGCGCCCGTGATGTTATCCGCAAATTTCTTAGATCCCTTGGGCGAGAAATGACAAATATCATCGTAGTATTTTCCGTTTTTTGCCATGAGCTTCTCTTGGTCTAAAAAGAGATCGTACGGATACTGCACCGCCAATTCCCTGACCACTTGATTGTGCGCCTGGATGGCTTTCTCGGCATTTTCAGGCTTTCCCCATATTTCAATCGGATACCCATGAGCTTGATAGTCCAAAGCCTTTGCTTTGAATTTTGAGAGAGAATAATCTGCCGGAATATAATAAGCGTAGGTTAATAAAAGAACGGTTTCGTTTTTGGTTTTGGCTATTTCTAAAATGCTCGTCAGATTTTCCTTGAAAGGCTCCGCCGTTTTAATTTTATTTCCGTAATCCATCCATTCTTCTTTCGGGGCATGTTTTGGAACGTACTGCGTTTTCAAAAATCGGTCTTTTGCGTTCTGGAAAATATAATCCAACACGAACGGCGTGACAAAAAAACGGTTATTTTCATAGCGAGTCTTTCGATTGACCAGCCGGTACCAAGAATAATGGGAATAATCTTCTCGGAACATCGAGTCGGGGCAATTATTGGCTCTGGCTTCGTTGAGACCATGATAAAAAATCACCAAATCGAAAGGCTTGTCTTTCAGGTATTCATATTTAAAAAAACTGTCCCGGGAAGTCTGAGCCGGCATCGCTAAATTAAATATTTTTATTTTTTTATGTGTTTTTTTATTCAAGCCGTCCAACAGACAAGTTTCCACCTTTCCAAAATTTTTATGAAAAGCGGATCCCGAAAGAATCAAAATGCGAAAAGAGTCTTCTTCTGTGCTGTTGTCGACCGTTTTTAGTTCAGGATAATAGAAACTATTGATGATTCTCTTGGGGCTTGAGAGAAAGGGCACGCCGGGATGCCTTGAAAAGTACACACGGAAGCAGACCTCCGAAATAAGAAAGGTGCTGACCAGAAGAGAGCATAATAAGAAGGTTATTTTTTTAAGCATGGAGCTTTTTCCGATGGGGTCAATTTTAACACCGGGCATTCCTTAAGCCAATTAGAAGATTTACATTCTAAATGCGCTCTGCTACTATCGTGTTCTTAATTGATGCCGAGGTAGCTCAGTGGTAGAGCGCTGCCCTGAAAAGGCAGGCGTGGGCAGTTCGATTCTGCCCCTCGGCACCATTATTTAGTCGGTCTTTCGGCAGAATCGAATAGAGCCGCCGAGCTTTAATAAAGGTCGATGCACAAAAAGTGCATCGACGACCATCGAGGCGGCGAATGGCCGACCCGGAACGGAGCAAGCTTGTCGACGGAGTCGACTAGACTTGCGCAGTGGAGGGCGCCGATTCTGCCCCTCGGCACCATTAAAATACGCCACCATTTTTACTCGCCAAGGAGTTTTATGAAAAAGAGTGTAAAATCTAAAGCCGCGGTGAAAGTCGATCCCTATTTAGAGGGATTGATGGCCAAATTGCTGGATCGTTTGGTGGGAATAGAAAAACAGCTGAGCACTGTCATCGCTCAAACCGCCGGAAAACCTTCCGGAAACGGCGAAGCGCCCAAATCTTTTCAGAAGCCTGAAACGACACAACCCCCTCACCGGGACAGAGTTTTGTATGAAGCCATCTGCGCGGATTGCCATAAAGTCTGTGAAGTTCCCTTTAAACCTTCCGAAAACCGCGCGGTTTACTGCAAAGAGTGTTTTGCCCGACGCAAATCCGGTGGCCAAAGCCAAGCCAAAGCGCCTCTCATGACTCCGGTGGCGCTCGCTCCCAAACCTCCAAGCAAACTCAGCGCCGCTGCTTTGTCGGCCGCCGCCACGATGGCCGCGCGTCAGATCCCGAAAAAAAAGAAAAGTGCGCCCGCTAAAAAGGCGAAGAAGAAAAAATAAGCAAGCCTGTTTAGAGAATCTCCTTAAGACGTTCGGCAGGGCGAGCCAAAATCGCCTTGTTTCCCTTTTCAACGATCGGGCGTTGAATCAGATCCGGATGCTTCGCCATCAAATCAATCAGTTCGTCGTCGGATAATTTTTTGTCGGCCAATTTTAGCGTTTTATAGATATCTTCCTTTTTCCGCAAAAGCTCCTCGGCCGAAATCTTCATTTTTTTCAAGAGTTCTTTCAATTTAGACTTTGAAATCGGGTCTACGTAATAATTCACCGCGTCAAAATCAACAGCGCTTTCTTTGAGCGCCGCGTAGACCTGCCGGCAAGTCGTGCAAGTCGGCTTTTGATACACCGTGATTTTTTCCATGATTCACCACTCCTTTAATAGGAAATTATACCGTAAATTATCTAGATTTTTATCGTTTAAATGATTACACTTATCCCCATGAAAGAATTAAAAAAATGCATCCGCTCGATTCCTGATTTTCCGAAAAAAGGGATCCTTTTTCGGGACATCACTCCCCTCCTTCTAGACCGTAAAAAATTCAAAAAGTGCATTCAACGCTTTGTGGCGCTGTCGCCTAAAAAAATTGATTATGTGATTTCCATCGAGTCGCGCGGATTTATTTTCGGGTCGGCCTTGGCGTACGCGCTCGGAGCGGGATTTGTGCCTATCCGCAAAGGAGGAAAGCTCCCCTATCGCAAGTTTCAGGTGGCCTACGATTTGGAATATGGAAAAGCGGTGGTCGAGATCCACGCGGACGCGATCAAAAAAAATTCAAAAGTCCTTATTGTGGATGATGTGCTCGCCACGGGCGGCACCGTGAAAGCAGCCGTGCATTTGGTGGAAAAATTCGGCGCGAAAATCGCGGGGATTTATTTCTTAATCGAACTTGCCGGCCTCCAAGGCCGTACTCAGCTCAAAAAACATCCCGTCCATTCTCTGATCACCTATTAGCCATGATCGGCATTATTTGTCCAAGTAGTTTTGAATACAAAGCCTTAGACCGCAAAAAACTCGCTCGCCAAGACAGCGTTCTGATCTGTTCGGGAATGGGAAAACTTAGAGCGGCCGGAGCCTGTTTTAAACTTTTAAAACAATATCCTAAATTAAGATTTATCCTCCTGATTGGTTTTGCCGGGGGTCTCACCAAAAACCTCAGCATTGGCGATGTGGTCGAGCCCCGCACCTTTATCGAGCAAGACTACAACGCAGAACCTTTTGAGAAATTTCCCAATCTCATTCGCCGTAAAAAATCGGCGGCCTATTGGAAGGGTTCCAAAAACACATTGATGCTGACTCAAGACCGGTTTCTGACGGAAAATCCCTATCAAAATGGTCCTTACGCCAAAAAATACGGCGCCATCACCTGCGATATGGAGTCTTACGCGGTGGCGCATTTTTGCGAGAACTTCGGCTTGGACTATGCCGTCGTAAAACTTGTCTCGGATGTCGCCGACGAAAACGCGGATCATGATTTTTTAAAAGCCTGCCGGGAACTTTCTCCCAAACTCAATCGCGTGGTGCTTGAAACAGCGTCCTATGTCGATCATTAAGCGCCTGGGTTCCTTAAACTTTGCCCTATTTTTGATTGCGGCGCTCGTGATACTGCTATCGGTATCCACATTCACGGAGTCCGTCTACGGCACGCCTTTCGCGCAAAATCTGATTTATAACGCCGGATGGTTTGATATTTTCTTAGGACTGGTGTGGATCAATATTTTTTGCGCCACGTTGACGCGTTTTCCCTTCCAAAAAAAGCATATTGGTTTCGTGATCACCCATATCGGGATCTTAGCTCTTTTGATCGGCGCTTTCCTGTCCCGCACCTTGGGCATTGAAGGACAAATGACGATTTTTGAGGACGAGTCCAAAAACCGCATCTTGCTCCACGGACATTCGCTCAAAGTCGTGGACGAGGATTCTAAAATACGGGAAATTAATCTGGTTCCTTTTAAAAACGGTAAGCCGCGTGAAATCAAATTCAATATTCCCGGACTTAAGATTTATGTGACGCGCTTCTTGGAACACGCGGGAGAGAAAGAAAGTTTGGTGGAAGGATCCGCCGCCGAGGCGTCCAACCACGCGGTGGAAGCGACACTCTCTGGCGAAATGATGGGCATTCACGAAACATTTGTGCTGATCGAAAAAGACCCCTTTGATCGGAATGCTTATTTCAAAGAGATAGGTCCCGCCCATTTTGAAATCAAGCCCAAAAGTCCGGACGCGCCGACACTGCTTCTTCCGCGTTTGTTGCTTCATTCCAAAACAAGCAATGAAACGTTTGAAGTGGAACTGGATCCCAATGCCAAGGAAATTAAGATTCCTGGAAGCTTCTTAAAATTATCTCACATTCGTTATCTGCCAAATGCCAAGGTGAAAGACAGCGTGCTCGTCAATGACCCGGTTGAGGTTCACTTTAATCCCGCCGTAGAATTTGAAATCTCCGATAAAAAACACAGCGAAAATCACACCAAATTCATGCTGTTTCCAGATTTTGAATCTTTGAAAGGCGGGGCACCTAACAACTTTTTTGATTTGGAGGTCAAATTAGACGCGCCCATTCCGCCGGGATGGAACGCCCCCAAAACACCCTCGCTTACTTTTTTTACCACCCCTAATCACGAGTGGAGCTATCAAGTGCGCTCGTCGCACGACACAGATCCTGACAAAGTTCCCTTCCACAAATTAGAGCGTAATGAAAAAATAAAAACCGGGTGGATGGACATGCAGGTGGAAGTTCGTTCTCTTTTTGACCACGCGAAAGTTTTGAAGCAGATTGGAGAGCAAAAAGAATCCGAAAGCTCCGCCGCTGAGATTTTGATCCGGCGATACGATGGTTCCGAAGAACGGGTTTGGCTTCTGGAAAAGAAACCTGTGATTTTCGGCAGTGATCAAAATCTTTTTAAAATTACGCTCGAGCCTAAGAGCGTGACACTTCCTTTTTCAATCAAGCTCAAAGATTTTCGTAAAGTCGATTATCCCGGCACTTCCAGCCCTTCCTCCTTTGAAAGCGATGTCGTCGTGACAAACCCATCGGCGGAGAAAACGATTTCCATGAATAAACCGCTGGATCACAACGGTTACCGGATTTTCCAAGCTTCCTATATTCAGGATGAGACTCTAGGCGAAGCCTCCGTGTTCTCAATCGCGAAAAATCCCGGGATCCGCTTTATCTACTCGGGGGCTATCATCATCCTCATCGGTGTTATAATACTCTTTTACTTTCATCCGTTTTTTACCGGAAAGAAACATTAAAAATGCGCGCTCTCATGTCTAAAAAATTTATTTTGTTTTTTATTTTAATCCTAGCTTCATTTTCGCTGGCAGGCTGCCAAAAAGAGGCATCAAACGCGCTTATGGCCGCCGAACGAATCCCCATCCAACACAACGGGCGTCTGAAACCGCTGAGCTCTTTTTCGAAGCAAACACTCAAACTCGTCGCCGGAAAAGAACGCTGGGAGAAAAAAGACGCGACTGTTTTTATGCTGGAGATTTTAAAAAATCCTTTCTCAGCGCAATCCATTTCATTCATCCGTATCGATTTTGAACCGCTCAAAGAAAAATTAAACTTGGACAAATCCCGCGTTTATTTTTCTTACCAGGAGCTCTCCGCCCAAGCGGAAACGATACAAACACTGGTTCGCGCCGCTAAAAAAAATCGGGACGCCGATGTCCGGCCTACCGCCATTCAACAAAAAGCGGAACTGCTCTACAATCAGTTCAAAACCGTGGAAGCGTTATCGTCGGGAGAAAGTCTCAAGTTTATCCCGGTGCCCGGCCGGACGGATTGGTTGTCGCCCTACGAATTTCATCCACCCTTTTTGCCTGATTTTAAAAAAATCGTTATCCTGTACGGCTCCAAGGACTCGGAATTTTTAGCCGGAACCGAAGACTGGATTGAAAAAATAAAGAATGGCTCTCCGGAGCTTTCGCTTTCAAAAATAAATCTCGAAGTTTTTTATAATCACTGGAAACCTTTTGAAGCGGCGGCGGTATTTTATCTTTTCGCGTTTCTTTTATTTACCTTCGTGAGCAAACCTTGGGGACGCCCCGCGGGAGTGATTTTGATGGCCACGGCTGTTGTGTGCCATAGCTTCGGAATACTCACCCGCGTTATTGTTCTGGGTCGCCCGCCGGTATCCAATATGTACGAATCCATGATTTTCATGAACTGGGCGCTTGTCGTCTTCGCGCTGGTTTTCTACGCGATCAAAAAAAATCTCGCGGCGCTCACGGTTGGCTCTCTTGTCAGTGCGTTCATCATGATTTACGCCGACCTTCTCCCGATTGATTCGAGCCTAGAAGTGTTGGTGCCGGTGCTCCGGAGCAATTATTGGCTCTCGATTCACGTGATGACGATTGTTTCCAGTTACGGCGCTTTTGGTTTGGCGATGGGTTTGGGACATCGCCATCTTTTTTTGAATAAATTCACGCGCTTTTCCAAAAAAGCCGAAAAAGAATCGGCGGATCTGATTTACCGCGTGATTCAATTAGGCGTTCTTTTGATCGGCACGGGCACCGTGCTCGGCGGCGTCTGGGCCAACGAGTCTTGGGGTCGTTTCTGGGGCTGGGATCCCAAGGAAACGTGGGCACTCATCACATTTCTTGGGTATCTGATTGTCATTCATCTTAAATTTGCCAAAAAAATCAGCGATTTCCAGATCGCACTGAGTTCCGTTTTAGGCTTTCAATTGGTGCTGATGACTTGGTATGGAGTTAATTTTGTCTTGGGGCGCGGACTTCATAGTTACGGCGCCGGAACCGGCGGAATGAATTGGGTGATTTACTTTTTGATTTTTGAAGCGGTGTTCTTGAGCTTTATTTCAGTTCGCAAATCTTCCGTATAATTTCCAAAAGCGTCACATCCGGCGTAGAAGCGCCCGAAGTGATTCCCACATTTTTTAAATTTTTAGGAAACCAATCTGTCTCGACGGAAACTGCGCTTGTCTGAGGATTACGCGCGCGGATCTGCGTTTTCGATAAAATATCCGCCTCGCCTTCGATGTGGAAAATCGGCAGTCGATTCCAGGCGATCTCCGCCAAATGCGTTGTGTTGGAACTATTAAATCCCCCGACAATCAACACCAAATCAAGTTTGGTATTCAAAAGTTTTCTTAAGGCATCCTGCCGATCCTGGGTCGCACCGCAAATCGTGTCAAAACTGCGAAAACGCTCGCGCGTGGCTTCTTCGCCGTAACGCTCGATAAACGCCTTTCTTAAAATATCCTGAATCTCGAGTGACTCCCCCTTCAACATCGTCGTTTGATTGGCCATGCCCATTTTGCAAGTGGCCGTATCAAATGAAAACCCGGCCGGGGAAGCTGTTGGGTATTTGGCTAAAAATTCTTTTTCACTGATTTGACCCAAAATCACAAGCGCCAGCTCCCGCGCCTCCGTTTTGTTCTCAATGGTGATGTAAAGACCCCCCTCTTTCACCGCTTGGGAAACGGTCGCGCGCGTTTCCTCGTGATTGCGCTTGCCATGCATGATGGTAATAAACCCTTTTTTGGCATAGCCTTCGACCCGCTTCCAAACATTGATAATCGCGCCGCAGGTCGAATCCACGATGGTAACGCCTTTTTCTCTCAAAGCCTTGATGTCCCGGAAATCCGTCCCAAAGGCCGAAACGACGACTTTATCCCCAGCGCGAAGCTGGTCACAAATCAAAAGATTTTGGCTATCCCGCTTGAGATAGGACACCCCTTTTTCTGTTAACTTGTTGTTAATATAGGGGTTATGGATTAATTGGTCGGTCAAAAAAATACGCTCCCCTTGGAAGCGGGCGCAGGTCTCAAAGACCATGTCGATGGCTTTATCGACCCCATAGCAAAAACCAAAATGCTCGGGAAAATGGAAGGAAACACCGTCCAATTCCCATATCCCCCCTGTCTCCCGTATCTTAGAGATATCGGAGACGGCATAGTTTTCGTGATGGTGCTTAAAACCATCACCAAATTCGCTTAGTTTTTTGATCATTCGTTCATCGGTAGCCATGAGCCGTATTCTACCTAGAAATCATGATTTGTGCCATGGTTTATGCTATAATGACTTTTCCCAAATGTAAGGATTAGCTATGCCCTCAAAATCTATTGAAGAGATTTTAAAAGATACCAAAATTTACCAAATCTTAAGGCCTAAGCTCGTGATGGCTCTCCCGACGATTTCCCTCCAAGAAGCCTTGGATCTCATGCACAGCGAAAAAGCGGGTTATATTGTAATCGCGGACGAGCATTCGAAAGTTGTAGGCATGTTTACCGAGCGCGAAGTCTTGATGAATGTGCTTAAAGACGGGGTTTCCTTGACGGAGCCCGTCAATAAATACATGCGCAAAGATGTCCACACGCTGAAAAAATCGGACACCGTCGGCGACGCGCTCAACGCGATGTTTCAATTTAATATCCGTCACGTGCCTCTAGTCGATGATTTTGGACAAGTTTCAGGAATTTTGTCGATACGCACCATTGTCTCCTTTTTGTCAGAATTGTTTCCCACGGGGGTCTTTAACTTGCCTCCTAAAGCAGATCAAATTCATAGCACGATTGAAGGTGGTTAAAAAATATGGCTAATCTTGTTCAGAAAGAAGTCGATTCCGTTATTATCCGTATCGCCGGAGACTCCGGCGACGGCATGCAGTTGACCGGCGATCAGCTCACCGATACTTCGGCGATGATGGGCAATGACATCGCGACACTGCCGGATTTTCCGGCGGAAATTCGCGCGCCCCAAGGCACGCTTCCGGGCGTCTCAAGCTTCCAGATTCAATTCAGCCGCAAAGAGGTTTACACCGCCGGTGATGCGCCGGATGTGCTCGTGGTCATGAATCCCGCGGCACTCAAAGTAAATATCAACGATTTAGTGAAGGGCGGTCTCCTGATCGCTAATTCCGACTCTTTCACGGAAGATAATTTAAAAAAAGCCGGATGGAAGTCCAATCCACTTGAAGATAATTCCCTCAAAGATTTTGCGATTAAAAAAGTTCCTTTTTCAACACTCACTAAAAATGCGCTCTCCGAATCCAAAATCAAATCTTCGGAAATGGATCGTTGCAAAAATTATTTCGCACTAGGACTTTTGTTTTGGATGTACGGCCGCTCTCTCGATCATACGATCGAATGGACCAAAGATAAATTTGCCAAAAAACCTGAAATCGCCGAGGCGAATATCATGGCGCTCAAGGCCGGGTATAATTTCGGCGACATTACCGAAACCGCGATCGCGCGTTATACCGTCAAGAAAGCGGAAAATATTCTCCCTGGCTCTTATCGCAAGATTACCGGCAATGAAGCGACGGCGCTAGGCCTAGTCGCCGCCTCGGAACTCACCGGCAAACAGATTTTTTACGGCACCTACCCGATCACACCGGCCAGCGACATTCTCCACCAGCTTTCGTATCGCAAAAATTTCAATGTCGCGACTTTTCAAGCGGAAGATGAGATCGCCGCTTGCGGCGCGGCTTTGGGCGCCTCTTTCGGCGGACAAATCGGCGTCACCGCGACCAGCGGCCCCGGTGTTTGTCTGAAATCGGAAATGATTAATCTAGCCATCATGGTGGAATTGCCGCTGGTGATTCTAAATATCCAACGTGGCGGTCCGTCGACGGGTCTCCCCACAAAAACAGAGCAGTCGGATTTGCTTCAGGTGATGTTTGGCCGTAATGGCGATTCACCGCTGGTCGTGTTGGCGGCCTCAACCCCTTCCAATTGTTTTGATATGATTTTAGAAGCGATTCGCATCGCCACCAAATACATGACGCCCGTCTTTTTTCTATCGGACGGCTACATTGCCAACGGCGCCGAGCCTTGGAAACTTCCCGAAATTTCTGAATTAAAAAAAATCCAGGTGAAACAAGTCACCAAAAAAGAAGGTGACGGTCCCTTTTTACCTTTTGTGCGCGATGAAAAAACATTGGCGCGTCCGTGGGCGATCCCCGGCACACCAGGGCTTGAACATCGCATCGGCGGCATTGAAAAAGCGGATAAAACCGGTGCCGTCAGTTATGACGCGGCCAATCACCACCGCATGACCGAGCTTCGCCGCGATAAAATCCGCGGGATCGCCAATGACATTCCCCTGGCGGAAGTGTTTGGTGCGGATAAAGGAAAATTGCTGGTTCTTAGCTGGGGCGGTACTTTCGGTTCCGTGCGCGCAGCCGTTGAAGAAATGCAGCTGGAAGGCAAGGGAGTTTCGCATTGTCATCTTCATTACATCAATCCTTTCCCAAAAAATCTTGGCAGTATTTTAAAAAATTTCGACAAAGTCCTGATTCCTGAAATCAATATGGGTCAGCTTTTGCTGTTGATTCGCGGAGAATACGAAGGTGTTCACGCCGTCGGCTACAATCGTGTGACCGGTCAACCTTTCAAAATTAGAGAAATCAAACAACAGATTGAGGCGCTTTTATGAGCACATCCTTAGAGACCGCCGTTCCTAGCGGCAAACCGCATTACACACGTGAAGATTTTGTTTCCGGGCAGGATGTTCGTTGGTGCCCAGGGTGCGGCGATTACGCGATTTTATCCGTGATGCAGAAATCATTGGCAGACCACACCACCACCAATCGCGAAAATCACGTTTTTATTTCAGGGATTGGCTGTTCCAGCCGCTTTCCTTATTACATGAACACCTACGGCTTTCATACGATTCACGGACGCGCGCCCTCTATCGCGACCGGCCTCAAATGCTCTCGCCCGGATTTAACGGTATGGGTTGTCACCGGCGACGGCGACGGTCTTTCTATCGGCGGCAATCACTTGATTCATTGCCTGCGCCGCAATGTGGATCTTAAAATTCTTTTGGTAAACAATGAAATCTACGGGCTCACCAAGGGTCAATACTCCCCCACTTCCAAAGTGGGCAAGGTCACCAAGTCGACTCCGTTTGGCAGTATTGATTACCCCATCAACCCTCTTTGCGTCGCCATCGCCGCAGAAGCGACATTTATCGCACGTACCGTCGACTCCGATCCGCGCCACATGGGCATGGTGTTCGCCGAAGCCATGAAACACAAAGGCGTTTCTTTTATCGAGATTTTCCAAAATTGCGTGATTTTTAATAAAGACACGCATCTGCCCATCGTCGGCCGTGAAAACCGCGAAGACCGCGCGATTTATCTGGAACACGGCAAGCCGCTGATCTTCGGAAAAAATAAAGACAAGGGCATTAAGATCAATGGTCTTAAAACGGAAATTGTGGATCTGGCGGCTCATCCGGAAGAAGCTAAAAATCTTTTGATTCACAACGCCCAAGAAGAGTCCCCTAATTACGCTTATCTTTTAACGCAAATGGAATACCCGGAAATGCCGGTGCCCTTCGGCGTCCTGCGTTCCATCGAAAAACCCAGCTATAACGAGATGCTGGTCGGACAAATGAAAGCCGCTGTCGAGAAAAATGGCGCCGGCTCCCTCAAAAACTTGCTTTACAACGACGAAGTATGGAAAGTGGACGGCGAAAAAAAACAGGTCATCAGCGCCGGTTCAGACAAAAAGTTTATCGATACTACTTCCGGAGCCAAAAACTATTGGCATGCCGAAGAAATATCCAATCTTGTCCAAGGTCAGCCCAAAAATGCTCCGGGTAAACTAGAGAAAAAGATTTTGACGGAGAAAGTATCGAAATTTATTTGCAAAACTTCGCCCATCATCGTCAGCCCCAATACTTCCATCAAAGAAGTGATCGAGCGTATGCAGGCGATGCCCACCAAGGGCTGTGTGTTGATTTGTGATGAGAAAAATCATTTGATCGGCATTGCCAGTATCCGCGATATCCTGCTCAAAGTCGCGGGCGTCATCAAAGACACTTCCAAGGTTCCCGTCAGTCAGATCATGACGGCCAAGCCTGAGTTTTTGGACAAAGACGCACCGTTATCCTTCGCGCTTCAAAAAATGTGGATTGGGAAGTTCCGCCATGTGCCTGTGGTGGACAACGGCATTCCGGTTGGCGTTGTTTCAACACGCGATCTCGTAGAATATCTGGGCGAAAAAAAATAAATATTATGATTAAAAAATCAGAGCCGACGGCTACTCCGTTCCCGGCTTCTAAAAAAGTCTATTTGAATGGGCAGCTCTACCCCAACCTTCGGGTGCCGATGCGGGAAATCGCGCTGACGCCGACGCAGATTCACAACTCGGATAAAACTGAACCCAATCCATCCGTTTTGGTTTATGACACCAGCGGGCCAGCAACTGATCCTTCAACAACGATCGATATTCGCAAAGGCTTGAACCCACTCCGGCGCTCTTGGATTGACCGACGCGGAGACGCTGAAGAATTGAGCGCTCAAAGTTCTTCCTATGGTCGTGGCCGCCTAGCCGACAAAAATTTGGATGCTCTACGCTTCCACGCGACGCGCCTGCCTTTAAAAGCAAAGTCTGGCCGGAATGTTTCTCAAATGCACTATGCCAAACAAGGCATTATCACCGAGGAAATGGAATACATCGCGATTCGTGAAAATCTCTTGAGAGATCGTTTGGCGGAGGCCGCTTCCAAAAATCAACACCCCGGTGAAAGCTTCGGAGCCTCGATCCCGCGCTACATTACCCCTGAATTTGTCCGTGAAGAAATTGCGCGAGGGCGAGCGATCATTCCGGCCAATATCAATCATCCGGAGTTGGAGCCAATGATTATCGGCCGTAATTTCCTAGTAAAAATTAACGCGAATATCGGCAATAGCGCGGTGACATCCTCCATTGAAGAAGAGGTGGAGAAAATGAGCTGGGCAACGCTCTGGGGCGCCGACACCGTGATGGATCTTTCCACCGGAAAAAATATTCATGAAACACGCGAATGGATTATTCGTAATTCCCCCGTTCCCATCGGCACGGTTCCTATTTACCAGGCGCTTGAAAAGGTCAATGGCAAAGCCGAAGAACTCACCTGGGAAATGTATCGCGATACCTTGATCGAGCAGGCCGAGCAGGGCGTCAGTTACTTCACGATTCACGCGGGCGTGTTACTTCGTTATGTTCCGATGACAGCCAAGCGCGTCACCGGGATTGTTTCTCGCGGCGGATCGATTCACGCCAAGTGGTGCCTCGCGCATCACAAAGAAAATTTTACTTACACGCATTTTGAAGAAATCTGCGAGATTATGAAAGCGTATGACGTGTCTTTCTCTCTCGGGGATGGTCTGAGACCCGGTTCGATCGCGGATGCCAATGATGAGGCGCAATTTGCCGAGCTCGAAACTCTCGGAGAACTCACTAAAAAAGCTTGGAAACACAATGTGCAGGTGATGATTGAAGGCCCCGGCCATGTGCCGATGCAAATGATCAAAGTAAACATGGAAAAACAGCTTGCCGAATGCGGCGAGGCGCCTTTTTATACGTTAGGCCCTCTCACCACGGACATCGCGCCCGGTTATGACCACATCACTTCCGGGATCGGCGCAGCGATGATTGGCTGGTACGGCTGTGCGATGCTTTGTTATGTGACACCCAAAGAACATTTAGGACTTCCCAATAAAAAAGACGTCAAAGACGGCGTCATCACCTACAAGATCGCCGCCCACGCCGCGGATCTAGCTAAAGGACATCCCGGTACGCAGATTCGTGACAATGCACTCTCCAAAGCACGTTTTGAATTTCGCTGGGAAGATCAATTTGCTTTATCTTTGGATCCTACGACAGCAGCGGAATTCCACGACCAGACACTTCCCCAGGACTCCGCGAAGGTTGCTCACTTCTGCTCGATGTGCGGCCCGCATTTCTGCAGTATGAAAATCACTCAAGATGTGCGTGACTACGCCGCCAAACTCGAACTCAACGAAAAAGAAGCCCTCCAAAAAGGCCTCGAAGAAAAATCCAAAGAATTCCTCGATAAAGGCTCCAAAATTTACCAAAAGGTTTAAGTAGACACTTCCGGGCGGCAGGGCCTGGCTCGCATTGCCTCCGCGCGGCCGTTCGATTTTCCCCTGCGAGGAAAATCTCACTCATGCGAGCGTCGCGCACTTCGAATAAAAGCTATGATCTCCATGCGTGCGCGACACTCACACGCCGCGCTCCGGCAAAGCTCGCCACCCGCCGCCTAGATCTACAGATTACCGATAGTGGAAGGCGAATTTGATTTCTAACTCTTCTTTTCCGAGGAGGGCAATGATTTCTTGGGAGAGTGGGCCAAAGTTTCCGGCTTTTTGGATGGAGTCGAGACAATAACCTGCGAAAGTGGGGTTGCCGCCATCTTCTAAGACTTGAAGGATTTTCACATCTCCTTTGCTATCCAAAACAAATCCAATCACAACATCTGCCGTATGAAAATCCTGCGGGTATTTGAAAGAGACGTTTGGGAACCAAACAGCCCAAATTTTTTCTTTTAAATTCTTCATGTAAACACCCATCCCAGATCCGGTCGCCTCAAAGGAAGTCATTCCATAAATTTTAGCACCAGAGGATTTACTCCTAGAGAATTCTTGTGTTGTGATCCGATCGCCGCCGGTAGATCCAGGAGAAGCCGCCTGGGCTTTCTGAGGAGTTTGTTCGGGCTTAGCCTCCGAGGGTTTTTCTTCAACTTTCTTAGTTTCTTCTATGGGTTTAACGATGGACGGAATATCTGAAGGTGTTTCGGCTTTCGTTGATTCTTTTTCTGGGGTCGCTTTATGCTCGGGAGCCGCTTGAGATGCTTGAACGGCTTGCGAAGCCGGTGTAGGTGGCGACGGAACAGCGCTTGCCTGCATTTGCCTCAGCTGATCCATGATGGCTTGATTCTTGATGGAAGGATCTCCATCGACAATGGGCTTTATTTTTGCTAAGTCTTGATTCACAGCGTCATGAGCGGCGATATGCTTGGCTTGTGGAGACGGCTTACTTAAAATTTTCTGCGGCGGCGCTTCAACAAAGGTAAATTCCAATTTATTATGACGCGTATTTTTTTGAAGTTGAACCATTTTTTGTTCAATTTTCTTAGCTTCTTGTTTATTAGGATGAAAAGACTGGTCTATCGTATGAAAAATAGCCGTATTGACCGCGAGTGATAAAGCTAGCGATGCTACTCCGATGAAAGGGGGGTTGGAATTAGTCATGAGAATCTGGAACAGGTGGTGTTTTATTAGGTCTTGGCTCTTTTGAACGCGAGGGAATTTCGACTTCCACTTCGGCTCTTAACACCTCTGATTGGCAACCAAGCCGAATCGGAGATTTTAAATCAAAAGAATCCAGCACCTGTGCTTCTTCCAAGGACATAACCGATAGATTTTCGGCGCCGCTTAACACGCGCACATGACACGTGCTACAAGAACAATTCCCTCCACAAGTATGGTACAGAGCGACCCCATGTTCCATCGCCGCCTCGAGAATGGTTGTTCCCTTTGGAACTTCTATGGTTTTTTCACCCTTAAATATAATTTTAACCATTCAAATATTGCAGGATCTCTTCTGCGTGGCCTTCGGGTTTGACTTTTTCGTAGATTTTTTCGAGTTTGCCGTCTTTGGAGATGATGAAGGTGGTGCGGGCGACGCCCATGTATTTTTTGCCGTACATACTCTTCTCGACCCAGACGCCGTAGGCTTCGCAAACCTTTTTGTCGGGATCGCTTAAAAGAAGAAACGGTAATTTAAATTTATCGATAAATTTGTTATGTGACGCGGTATTGTCGGGGCTCACACCTAAAACAATCGTATCGGTTTTCTCAATTTTCTTTATGGTGTCTCTAAACGCGCAGGCCTCCACCGTGCATCCCGGGGTATCATCTTTGGGATAGAAATAAAGAACGATTCTCTGTCCTTTTAAATCTTTTAGCGATACTTTTTTCCCATGACTTGCTTCCAAATTAAAATCCGGCGCCTTCGCCCCTTCTTTTGGTAATGCCATCATTTCCCCCTATTTGTCTTCCAACGGCCAAGCGGTGATTTCCAATTTATTTCCATCCGGATCCAAAAAATACAAAGACCAAGACCGTTCACGCTTTTTCATGTACGTGATAATGACGCCTTGATTTTTAAGTGCTTCGCAAAATTTATCAAAGTCCTTGGTCTCCACCCGGAAAGAGACATGATTACCCCCCAGTCCGCCGTCTTGAAGCAAGTGAGCTCCATCGGCGGGGTTGCCTTGAATCAACCCGATAAGCGAAGTGCCGCAATCGAGAAAATATTCAGTGCCCGGCTTCTGGTATTCCCTGTCAGATATTTTTAACCCGATCACTTTCGTGTAAAACTCCAAAGACTTTTCCAAGTCCCGAACGCTTAACGCGACATGGTCAATACCTGAAGTGTTGATAATGGGTGATGTCATAACTTTTCCACTCTTTCAATTTTACGTTTCTTAAACACATTGTACTCCGTATACCCTGCCTCTTTGGCGAGCGCATAGGCTTTGTCATAGTCCCGACCCACGTCTTTCGGGTCATGAGAATCCGAAGAAAAAGTGATCGGCACCCCGGCCTCCCGATAAATTTTTAATACGGACAACGCCGGGTAAATTTCTTTTACGGGTTTCCGGAGACCTGAGGTGTTGATCTCCACCGTAATGCCTGATTTTTTAAAAACCTGAGCGGTCTTTTGTATCTCTTCCCGCATATCGCTTTCAGGACGATGCCCAAATTTTTTCACCAGATCCACATGCCCCAAGATGTCATAAAGACCGGACTCGGCGGACATGCGAAGCAGTTTATAATAGTCTCGGTACACCTGGTCGATGTTCTTATCCTTCCACTTGATCTGCTCATCAGGATCGTCAAAAGCCCACGCATCAATAAAGTGAATCGACCCGATCACAAAATCATACGGATAAGCGTCCACAATCGCCTTGGTCTGGCTCTCAAAGCCGGGAATATAGTCGGCCTCAATGCCGATTTTGATCGTAAACTTAGGATATTTCTTACAGACGCGATCCATCATTTCATGATAAAGCGGCAACTGCCGGTGATTCATCGTGTAACGCGCGTCTTCATGAGAAACCAAAGGCGCGTGATCCGAAAAACCAATTTCAGAAAGCCCTACTTTCAAGGCCTGCTCCACGTATTCGGAAGGTTCTCCGACCGCATGGCCGCAGAGCGGCGTGTGCATGTGATAATCTACTTTGGGTAACATCCTGTTCTCCTAAATTTTAAAACGCCGCGGTGACAACGCGGCCGCCAAACCGGCATCCACTTTTTTTTCTAAAATCAAATCCGCCGTCAAACGGCCGACGGAAAAACTGGTTGTCACCCCATGCCCGCCAAGACCCGCCGCCCAGTAAAATCCGGAAAGTTTCGGATCCTGGCCGATCACAAAACGTCCGTCCGGGGCCATGGTTCGAAGCCCTGATTTGGCTTTACCCAGCTTTAAATCCTTAAAATTCGACGAAAACCGACTCATTTTTTTTAAAAGCTGTTGCTTGAGGCTTGGGTCAATCGCCTCACCGCTTTGATTTTTCGAATGCCTGCCAACCTTGCATAAAGTTTTATCACAAGGACTCAAAAGAAGCTCTTTTTTGAGCGGTCTAAAATAAAAATTTTGATCCAAATGCCATACATACGGCCAAGTGCTCTTAAAATCTTTAAACCCCGAACTCTCGAACAAATGCCGGCGATACGCTTTGAGCGGCATTCGCGAAGCGCCCGCCATTTGCGCTAAAGATGTCGCCCAAGCCCCGGCGGCATTCACAAGAATCTCACTTTCAAACACCGCGCGCCCGGTTCTAATCTTAAACAAGCGCCCGTTTTTTTTCACGCTTAAAATTTCATGCCCTAAAAGGATACGAACATTCATTTTTTTTAACTGGGACAAAAACGCACGCAGTAACTTTTCAATATCCAATTTCGCGTCGGACGGACAAAAAAGAGCCGTCGAAAAATCCGCTCCTGAAAGAATGCGGACGCGTTTAGCGCCTTGTGCCTGGCTAAGATATAAAGAACGAACTTTTTGTGAGGTCAGGGTGCGTCGAATCGCCTCAAGCCCCTTCTTCCCTTGGGCATCCGAAAGAAAGAGCGCGCCTGTCTGGGAATAATCCAGATTCCACCCATTGGCTTCAGCCTTTCTTAAAGCCTGCGCGCCCTCGATCGCCATGACCGCCAGCGCCGGATCCGCGACCGCCTGCCGTATCATCCCCGCGTTCCGGCCGGACGCATGCCCCCCGAGCTTGTTTTCTTTTTCGAGAACCACGATATTTTTAACGCCATTCTTGGCCAAGTGATACGCGGTCGAAAGTCCCGCGAACCCCGCCCCCACAATCAGCATTTGGCGGCGCCTATAAAAAAATCCATCGCCGTATGTCCTTCTAAAATTTTAACGCCCGAATAAGCGGCTGTGGTTTCTGAAAATTTTTTGTCGCCGTTTTTTTCATCTTGAGTGGAATAAATAAAAAACGGCACCGCATCACTGGAATGTGTCCTCGTCTCAACACAGGTAAAATGATCCGGCATCAGCATAATTTTATAATCTTTAAATTCGGATAACCCCGCGCGAAGCGTCCCCAGTACCAAGCGATCCACATCCTCAATCGCTTTGATTTTAAGTTGAGGATCCCCGATATGGCCGGCTTCATCGGTGGACTCAATATGAATCACGACAAAATCACGGCTACGCAACGCGTTGATCGCGTATTCGGCTTTCCCCACATAATTGGTGTCAAAATAACCGGTAACTCCCGGAACCTTGATCACATCCAATCCCGCGTGAATCGCCATGCCTTTCACCAAATCCACCGCCGTGATCACCGCGCCATGAAACCCATAACGCTGATAATAAGAAGGAAAAGACGGAGGAAACCCTTGCCCCCAAAGCCAAATGCGGCTGGCCTGGCTTTTACCGTTTTGAACGCGTTTGCGATTGACCGGATGATTTTTAAAAAAGTTTTCCGAGCGCGTCATGAGATCCAAAAGAAGTCCGGCCGCATTTCCTTGTGGCAAGTAATCGGCGTATTTTTTCCCCATGATGTCATGCGGAGGCGTGCAACGAACCTTGTCCAACGTACGATCCGGATCCTCGCAAATCATGAGATTGCGATAGCCGGTGCCATGACCGGGATAAAAGCGGACTTTCTGGCCGTAAATTTTTTTGATTTCGGCGCTAAAGGGTTCTAAAAGCTGCTTGGCTTCCTGAGTGGAAATATGATCGGCGCTAAAATCTTTTAACAACTCCCCTTCGGTGGTCACAAGATTACAGCGAAAGGCGATCTCATTTTCTTTAAGATCAATGCCGTGCTCAGCCGCTTCCAAAGGCCCGCGGCCTGTGAAGTATTTGGTGGGATCGTAGCCAAAAACACTCATACAACCAATATCCGTCCCCGGAACATAGCCATCGGGGATGTTCCGGCTCAGACCGATGATTCCGCGGGACGCGAAATAATCCATATTGGGGGTCGAGGCGGCCTCCAGCGGCGTTTTCCCTCCGAGCGCCGCCACCGGTTTGTCTCCCATACCATCCGGGATAATCACGATGTGCTTCATAATCTCTAGTGAACCAACTTTTCCAGTTCGCCCAACAATTTTTTTAATTCCCGGTCTGTGCTCGCGATGCTGCAGCCGGCGGAATTGTGATGCCCGCCGCCGCCAAAACGCTTGGCCACATTGGCGACGTTGATTCCGTAATTAGAGCGCAAACTGACACGAAACTTTTTGGTCGGGGTTTCCCGAAAAAGTGCTGAGATTTTGACGCCCTCGATAGAACGAAGTTCATCCGCCACCTCATCCGCGTCGGAAAGCCCTGCGGAGAATTGTTTGAAATTTTTTTGATTCAACACCGCCCAAGCAATCTCGCCGCCCTTAGAAAAAGAGGTGTTTTGAAGACAATACCCGGTGAGTTTAGCCACTTCCCGGCTTCGGCGCCAATAGGCGTCTTCAATCAAAGCCTGAAGATCGACTCCGGTTTTGACGAGCTTTGAGCAGATGTCAAAAGTCTTGGCGCGAATATTCGAAAAACGAAAGGAGCCAGTATCCACGACAATCGAGGTTAAAAGACAGAGCGCGATACTTTGAGAAATTTTGATCCCCAAGGCTTCGATAATTTCATACGCGACTTCTCCGACAGCCGCCGCTTCCGGCTCGACCACTTGGATTTTCCCGTACGCCTCTCCAAAATCATGATGATCGATTTGAATCGTATTCGGCGCCGAGCAAAAAATATTCGCCATCAGCCCCAACTGAGAAATACTGCCGCAATCCACCGAGATCGCCAGATCCGGCTTTTCATGAACTCGAGAAAGCACAAGCTCACTGCCCGGCAAAAATTGATAGCGCGTCGGCACCGCGTCCTGGCAAAGCAGGTTTACTTTTTTCCCCATGCCTAAAAACACAAGCCCCAACGCCAAAAGACACCCGATCGTATCTCCGTCAGGATTTTTATGCGCGATCACCGCGATTTTTTTGGCCTTTCGGATCGCGGCCACCGCCTTCTTAATATTTTTCTCAAGTCCCTGATTCATTCTTTATCCCGTCTTTTTAATGTACAAAAAATGTTTGGCCTTTTCTTTCCGGTACTCTAAAAAATCATGCCGGTTCACGCGGCACCACATTTGGAGATCCGGCTTTGCCCCCGGATCCGTGAAAATAACCTCCAGAATTTGACCCCCGGAGAGTTCTTTTATTTTCGTTTCCGTCATGTGAATGGGTACCGGACATAAATGACCCGAGCAATCCAAGGATGAAACCGGCTTTATATTATTCATAACTTATTGATAATAAATGGCTTATAGAATTAATATAAAAACTCTTAGGGCTTTATTATAACACAAAAATAGAGCTTAAAAAGCGGGAAGAAAAACGGATTTATTTAGAGTATTTTTCGCAGATTTTATAAAAATTGCAGTAATTGCAGAGTCGTTCATTGTCGGTAAACTTAAATTGCGCGGCAGGTAGGGGAATATTTTTATCCGGATTGGAAAGAAGCGCTCGCATTTTTTTGATGCTGGCGGACATGGTTAAAAGCGTCTCATTGATTAATTTTTGGCTTACTGTTTGTTCGCTGGCCACCGGCGAGACTGAACCCAGATTAAAAAGAAACGCGCGGATATTTTCCAGTGGTTCGTCCCATTTTCGCATCGCGTACATCGCGTAGGTGCCAATTTGCACCGCGGCCGCCTGCCCGTCATCTTTGCCTGTTTTCCAATCAAAAATTTCTATTTTCCCGTTTTTTCTACGGGCAAAATCAAGCTTCACATACACTTTGGCGCCGTCAAATTCAAATTCTTCCAAATCTTCGATGATGAGCCAGGATTTTTTGTCTTCTTTGAGCAATTCTTGATAGAGACTTGAGGAATAAAAATTTTTAAGGCACTCTACGGAGCTGTCGTGAAATTCTTTCCAAGTTTTATCATCAATGTCCTTGGCGTACTCCATTTCAAACAGCCCCAGATTCCGTTTGGGGTCTTCCCAATGTTTTTTGGCTTTGGAGGATTTATAATTGGCGCGCATGGTTTGGCTGAGCTGTTCCTTGGCCGTCTCAAATGGAATCACTTCCCCACTGCGCATAGCCTTTAACACTTGCTCAATCATGTGATGCACCGTTTCGCCTTTCCAGGCCCAACGGTTTTTTAGATTTTTTAGAACATAAGCCATGCGCATCGGGGTGGGCGCGTTTTTATCCCAGCCGCCCCAGGAGGCGTATTTATCGTAATAATATTTCCGCTGACATTCGGTGAATTGTTCGTCCCGGGATTTGGACCATGAAAAAACGTTTTCGAGGGCGGCCACTGGTTAGACTTTGGCGAGTGTTTTTTGAAGAATGGTTTCAGCCGTGGCTTCATCCACCAGCTGACGCACGAGTTCCAGAGAAAACTCCAAGGCCGTTCCCGGTCCACGGCTTGTGATCACGCGACCGTCTTTCACCACTCTGGCTTCGCTAAAACGGGTGCTGGCAGTGAAATTTTTTTCATAGCCCGGGTAGCATGTGGCTGTTTTTCCATTTAAAATGCCTGGCTTCACCAATGTCATGGCAGGTGCCGCGCAAATGGCGGCAATAATTTTTTGATTTTCGTTCATTCGTAAGAGCAATGCCCGAACCGCCTCCGAATGCCCAAGATTGGAGGCGCCTTGAGAACCCCCGGGTAAAATCACCGCATCGGGCAATTCCTTGTACTTTTCAAGCTCAATATCCGCTTTAAGGGTGATTCCTTTAGCACCGGTCACTTCAAGACTTCCAAGTCCCGCGATGGTTACTTCCACACCCGCGCGGCGCAAGATATCGATCGGTGTGACCGCCTCGATTTCCTCAAATCCTTCCGCTAGTAAAACCACCGCTTTTTTCGACATAGCCGTTAGCGGACAATCCCAGTCTCCAGCCACTGATACTTGCCTTCCAGCATTTTGCGGCCGATTTTATAAATCATCTTGTCATCATTTTCACGCTGGGCATGAAATTCGCGTTTGATGCGAAGCGTGGCTTCTTTGCAGAAAAGATCCGCCAGCTCTTCCGGCCCTCGATCCGAAGGTGTTTGGCCTAAAAGATGCGCCGCGCGCGAACAAGAAGCCGCCATCGCGAAAAGATCGGTGCCAATATTCACAAAGCGCGCCAAAAGCTGTTGACGCTTTTCAAGCCCCTCTTGATGAATCGCCATCGCATGGAAAAGTTCGCGAGCGAGTTTATGACTGGTCTTTTCAATAAAACGAATATGCGTGCGAATCGCGCCGGAAACCTTGGTGTGATTGCGCCAGCGGGACAAATACATCCACTGTCTCGGGTACCAAAACGTATAAAAAGCAAACGCGGAGACCGCCATCGAAAGTTTTTGGCCTAGCGGTGTTTTGGGACTCATGATCGGGAAAATTCTCCGTAAATGCGGATCCATCGCTTCGCGAGCGATAAAAAGCCGCATGATTTCACTCGTACCTTCAATAATCAGATTGATACGGCAATCACGCATAAAACGTTCGACCGGGATAGGCTCCTCGCCGCGCCCTTTCAGCGAATCCGCCGTTTCATAACCACGGCCACCGCGAATCTGAACCGAGTCATCCGCGATACGCCACGACGCTTCGGTGCAAAAAAGCTTGGCCATCGCCGCTTCCAAACGAATGTCCGCTTTTCCCTGATCCGCCATCGCCGACGTCAGCCACGTGACAGAATCCATTGCGAATGTCATCGCCGCCATCATCGAAATCTTAGCGGTCACCGCCTCATGCTGGCCAATGGGAGCGCCCCACTGCACGCGTTTATTAGACCAATCGCGGGCGATAACCAGCGACTTCTTGGCCATCGCGGTACAAGCGGCCGGCACTGTCAAACGGCCGGTATTCAGAGTCACCAGAGCCAACTTAAGTCCCTGCCCTAATCCTAAAATAATGTTTTCTTTGGGAACCTTTACATTTTTAAACTCAAGCAACCCATTTTGAATGCCCTTAAGACCCATAAAACTGCAACGATGCAACACTTCAAAACCCGGCATTCCTTTTTCAACAATAAACGCGGTGATTTGCGTCTTTTCTTTGCCTTTTACAATTTTTGGAGGCGTTTTGGCCATCACCACAAGCACATCCGCGATGGTTCCATTGGTGCACCAGAGTTTTTTTCCATTAATCAGATAATGATTGCCGTCTTCGGTAGGAGTCGCCGTGGTGCTCATCTTGGCGGGATCCGATCCTACTTCCGGTTCGGTCAACGCGAAGGCTGAAACAGCGCCTTTTGAAAATAGAGGAAGATATTTTTTCTTTTGTTCGGGCGTTCCAAACATTTTGAGAGGCTGAGGCACGCCAATACTTTGGTGGGCGGATAAAAGCACCGCAGTGGAGCCGCAATGACTGGCAACCATGGCTACCGCGCGATTGTAATTGATCTGGGAAAAGCCCAGTCCCCCGTATTCTTTGGGGATTTTCATGCCAAAACAGCCCAACTCCGCCAGTCCCTTCATGACAGAGTCCGGAATCAAACCCGTGCGATCGACCGCGTCGGCGTCTAGATTATTTTTTAAAAAAGGTTCGAGTTTTTTGAGATAGTCATCGCCGATTTTTTTATCGTCGGCGGACTGTTCAGGAAAAGGAAAAATCATGCCCCATTGGATTTTGCCGGTAAAAAGATCGCTGACAAAACTGGGGTGTTTCCACTGTTCTTCGCGGGCATCTTCGGCGACTTCTAAGGATTTAGCTTTCTCGACATTGTCTTTGCCTTTTAAAAGTTCCATGAGCCCCTCGCTGGTTAAAAAATATCTAACTTCACAATCAATATAGCAAAAAAGCGACTTAAGAGCGAACCAAAACCGCTAAAACTTCGATATGTTTGGTGTGTGGAAACATATCAAAAGGGATCACTTCTTCCAAGCGATAACGGCCTTTAGATAAAATCGTTTTAAGGTCACGCGCCAGTGTCATGAGGTCGCAAGACAGGTACAGAAGCCCTTTGATCCCCTCCGCTTCCGCTAAAAATCCGGGCAAGTCGCCGCCTAGCCCTTGGCGCGGAGGATCTAGAAACAAAACGGTATTTTCCGAAGGATTTTTTTTAAAAAAATCAGGAAATACTTTTTCGACGCGGCCGGGGATGATTTCCAAAGAAGCTAATTTGTTTTCTTCTTTATTCATGCGAAGCGCGTCGAGACTGGGTTTACTCTCTTCGATGGCGTAAATTTTGGGGACGGAGGCGGCGCTCAAAACAGAAAAAGTTCCCACGCCCGCATAAAGGTCAAAAAAAACGCCGGGTTTCATGAGAGAAATTTTTTCGGACACTTTTTTGGCGATTTGCGCGGTGACTTCTAAATTATTTTGGAAAAAACCTTCGGAGCCAGCCATTAAAAGACGGTCATCGACCCGAACCCGAAAAAACTGAGAAGCGGCGTCCGAAAATATCTCTCCTTTTTCTGAAAGTTTGAAACTGATCTTTGTTTTGGGTGATTTAATCCTGAATTTCTCACCAAAAACAGGTTTTAGCCCCTCATCCACCAAAAGACAGTCCTTGATGACGACTTTAGAAACATTATCACGGCCAAAAAACGCCAGTGGCGCAGCATTTTTTGGCGGAGGATCCGAAAACGCGTGCAAAGTCACGCTGTTGCGATAACGGTATTCTTTGGGGGAGGCAACGATGGGCTTCATCACAGACGGATCAGAGGACGTCAAATACCGCAGCGCTTCTTTGACCTGAGCTTCCTTGATTTTGAGTTCGCCCGCGTAAGTCACGTGCTGGTACTGACAGCCTCCACAGGAACGAATATAAGCGCAAGGCTCTTGAATGCGCTCCGGAGAAGCGTTTAAAATCTTAACGATTTTGGCTCTTAAGAAATTTTTTTTATCCTGGAGAAGACGAACTTCGACTTTCTCACCCGGGAGAGCCCCCTCGACAAAGCAAGTCTTGCCGTCCACATGGCCGATTCCCTCACCGCCAAAAGCGGTTTTTTCTATCAGAAGTTCAAAATTCAAGCAGAGGCTTTGAAACTCGGCCGGGCTTTGATGCGTTCAAACCAGGCGGTGGCGTTTTTAAATTCTGCGGGAATCCCCGTACCCAAAATAGGGAGCGCGGAAATATGCGGTGTCACGGCGACATCCGCCAGTGAGAAATCTCCAAACAAATAGTCTTTCTCTTCCACCATCCGATCGAGCTCCCGGAGACCTTCCACCACTTCCGCGCGTTTGGCCACCTTAAAATCCTCACGTTGTTGATCTTTGGGCTTTAAGAGACACTCGATGACCAAAAGTCCGATATTCAACACCATTTTTTTATCAATCTGCGAGACAAATTGAATAATGGCTTGCTGTGTTTTTTCATCTTTGGGCATCAGAGCCGGCGCCGGATATTTTTTATCCAAATACTGATTGATCAAAAAAGCTTCCGACATATAAACATCCCCGTCGATAATCGCGGGAACTTTGCCTTGAGGGCTGGCTTTTTTAAACTCCGGAGATTCCTTGATTGCCGGATCGCCATGCACATTGATGGGCTCATAAGAGATGTTTTTCTCCGCGAGCACAATCTTTACCTCACGGGAATTGCCGGACCTGGGAAAGCAAAATAATTTCATTGTTTAACCTCTCGTTTTTTTGACTAAAGTTGCCATGAGTGCAATAAACTTGGGGTGATCCATCACCGTTTTGGCTCGAAAATAGCCAAGCCCCAACTGCCGGGCTTTTTCTTTGGCCTCGATATCCAGGTCGTACAACACCTCCACATTATCGCATAAAAATCCGGAGGGCGTCACGAGCACATTCTTAAAAAGCTTCCGGTCAATCCGCTCCATCGCCTCTTCGACGCTGGGTTCCAGCCAAGGGTCACGGGGGTTTCCGCTGCGGCTTTGATAAGCCACCGCCCAA
Source organism: Candidatus Omnitrophota bacterium (assembly GCA_023247915.1). GTDB lineage: Bacteria > Omnitrophota > Gorgyraeia > 2-02-FULL-51-18 > 2-02-FULL-51-18 > JAHFFN01. Next base: position 39,149 of record JAHFFN010000002.1, on the reverse strand, counting down.
TCCTTAATTCCCAATGTTTCGCAGATCAACGCGGCCGTCATTTTGAATTGTTCGCTGTAGGGGCGGGTCTCGTGTCCGCCCGGGTCACCCCTACGATCAATTTCAACAGGAATGGAATGTGCCGAAAAAATAAAAAATGTTTTCTCTGCTTCTTCTTTGGGAATCGACGCTATGGTTTCTTTGATTCTGTCCGCCTGCGCTTCGATAAATAAGGGATTGAGATAAAATGGTTCTGTGTAAACAATCTCCATTCCCTCCGCCCCGGCTTCCTTACGCCCAACCTCCACAGCTTCCGTGTATTTACCAAAACTGGAATAAGACCGTAGCGGCGACAGAACAAACCCGATCACTTTTTGAATGCCCTTGGCTTTTAATTCTAAAAAAATATCCCTAAAGAAAGGTTTGGAATGACGATAGCCTGCCCATACAGGCATCGAGATATTTTCATTTTGAAGTTGTGCCTCAAGCGCTGATTTCTGTTTTTCAGTGTATCCAATATAAGGAGAGACCCCGCCAATCACTTCATAGTGGTGCAGGACTTCCTTAAAACGTTCTTCGGGAATGTTAACGCCTTGCAGCACATGTTCAAGAAACGGCCGCGTCTCTGAGAGGCTTTTTGGCCCCCCAAATCCAATCAGCAAAACCGCTTTATCGGGAGAATTCATGCACCATGTCTACCAGCGCAATGACGTTTTCAAGGGGAGTTTCGAGAAGCACGCCGTGGCCGAGATTGAAAATGTGGCCGGGGCGACTACCGACTTCGTGAAAAATGGCGCGCACGCCTTTTTCAATGTCTTTTAAGGAACCCTTCACCAAAATCGTCGGGTCTAAATTGCCTTGAACCGCTTTGTCATAACCAATTTTTTTCCAGGCATCCCCGATCGAAATGCGATGATCCACACCGATCACATCCCCGCCCGCGCGGCTGAAGAGTCCGATAAACTTTCCGGTGCCGGTGCCAAAATGAATCAGAGGCACGCGCTTGTCCACGGAAGCGATCAACCGGGAAGAATAAGGATAAACATAACGTTCGTATTCTTCCGCTGATAAACAACCCGCCCAACTGTCAAAAAGCTGTACCGCCTGAACTCCCGCCTTTACCTGGGCATTCAAATATTTGGCCGTCGCGCGTGTAATCTTCTCCATCAAATCCTCCCAAATCCCGGTATCGGAGTGCATTAATTTTTTCGTGCGCTCAAAATCTTTGGACGAGCCTCCTTCGATCATATAGGAAGCCAGCGTGAAAGGCGCGCCGGCAAAACCGATGAGCGGAATATTTGGCTTGAGACTCTGACGCGTCTGGCGTATCGCTTGCATCACATAAGAAAGTGATTCTTCAGGATTGATTTGAGGCAAGGCTTGAACATCTTCTTTGGAACGAATCGCTTTTTTGATCGAAGGCCCGTCACCCTTCAAATAATCCAAACCCAAACCAAACGCCTCCGCCATTAAAAGAATGTCAGAAAAAATAATTGCCGCGTCCGCGTGGATTTTTTCTTGGGCAGTCACGGTAATTTCCGTCACCAAATCCTTATTTTTACAAATATCTAAAAAGGCGTGTTTTTCTCGGATTTGCCGGTAATCCGTCATGTAACGCCCCGCCTGGCGCATCAACCAAACCGGCGTGAACGATGTTTTTTGCAAGCGGCAGGCCTTGATAAAGGGCGTTTCGTCCCAAGATTCGTCTCGGGTGATTCTTAAAACCGTATCGAGCACTTCCGTGGCACAGGATTTTTCTAAAGAAGTCCCCGCCTTTTTTTTACTTTCAAAAATTAATTTTGCTTTTTCCGCGACGCCTTGCACCAGAGGACCCATCTTCGGGCTTTCCGGTTCGATATCCACCCGGATGCCATACGCGGCAATGGCCTTGGAACAATCGGGACCGACAGAGGCTACTACTAGATTAGAAAAAGCGCGTTCAAGCAGAGTCTCTAAACCCATTTGTTTGGCGACCTGGAAAAGATGTGTCACCTGTACCGCGGTTGTGAAGAGGGCTACTTGAATATTGCCCGCGATCATATCTTCAATCGTTGTTTTTAGCGGCTCCAAGTCATCCGGAAGCTCCCAACGATAAACAGGCACTTTTAAAACCTGCGCTCCACGATGCTTCAAACCCTCTAAAAGCTCCGTGTTTTCGACTCCGTATTCCTGCACAGCCACGCGACAGCCTTGGAGAGAAATCATCGCTTTGTTTTGGCTTAAGGTTTCAAGAAGTTCTACCCAGGTATTTGGCTCAGGAACCGTAAACGCGTAAGGAACCTGCCATTCGTTTAAAACGCGCACTGGTTTGGGGCCGCGAGGGACGATTTTGATTTTCCGGAACGCTTCGAGGATTTGCTCCTTGGGATAGCGTGTTTCCAAAACGCTTAAAAGCGCGCGAGCACCGACGCCGGTCAAAAGAATCAATAAATCTATTTCACCCGCAAAAAGTTTTTCGGCAAATGAGAAAACTTGGGGATTATTTTCAAGAGGCACTTCTTTGAGAGAAGGCGCCGACACCGCGTTGCCGCCGCTTAAACGAATCAAATCGCACAATGTTTTCGCGTGACGGCTCTCAAACACCGCCACATTCATATCTTTCAGTTTTTTTTCTTTTAATTCACTCATTTTCTTATCACTTCTTTGTAAACTGTTCCCATCTCCCTGGCCATCCGCTCAACAGAATAATTTTGGGCGGCCAACTCATAGGCATTTTGCGCAACCTCCCCGGCCATTTCCGGAGTTTGGATCACAAAACGCAGTGCTTCTTCAATGGCTGACGCATTTTTTGGCTCCACGAGAAAACCGTTAATCCGGTCTCTTAAAATGGTATTGATAGACCAGATATTCGTCGCAATGACAGGCACTTTCGCGATCATCGCCTCAAGCATCGCCAAACCAAAGCCCTCACGAAAAGTCGCTGGATGCACAAATACGTCCATCACGGACAAAAACTCTGAAATATCCACCGCGGACGCGATAAAAAGCGATTGCTTTTCAAGTCCCGCCTTTTTGGCTAAACGTTCGAGAGCCGCTTTTTCGCGGCCCTCCCCTACAATCAAAAGAAATACTTGGGGAAATTTTTTCTTGAGCTTTCCCACCGCTTCCACCAAATAACGGTGACCTTTATCCTCAACAAGCCTTGAAATGGACCCGATCACAAAACTATTTTCAGGAATCCCAAGTTTCCGACGAATCTCCGAAGGATTTTGTTCTAATATTTTTTTCCGGCGGCCAGCGACATTGAGTCCGTTAAAAATGACCCGTATTTTTGAATGGGCTACCTCATGCGTCTTCTCAAGCTCTTCGGCCACTAGGGAACTAATCGCGATCACGCGACGACCCCAGGAGGGGAAAATTTTCCTTCCGAAGCGGCGGCGATAAAACCCATGCGAAGTGCTCACATACGGGACACCTGAAAGAAACGATAAAAAATGAGCGAGCACTTGAGTCACACGCGTATGCGCGTGTATACAATCAAATTTTTCTTCCCGGACAAATTTTAAAATCTTTGGAAAACAGCTCCAAAGACGCGGGCTTAAAATGCTTTTTGTTCTAAATGGAAAAGAAACGGTTCGAATCCCATGTTCGGCAAAAAGCCCCTCCAACTCTCCGCCCGCCGACAAAACACAAATCTCAAAACCATTTTTTTGAAGTTCCGCGGCCGACTCGAAGATATAAGTCGAGATACCGCCTACATTTAGGTGAGTTGTTAACTCCAGGATTTTGGGCGGCTTAGAGTTATTCATAAGCCTAATAGTATACTATTGATTTATCTCTGGCAAAACTTTAATCGAGCTTTTGGAGCTCGGGGGAATAAGGCGTCTGAATCCCATAACGCCGGCTCAATTCTTGGATTTCCTGAAGAAGTTCGGGGCGATTGCCCTCAATCGTCACACGATTGATCAAATAATAGATTTTATTGAACGCATAGCCCTTCATCACGTCGGCAGTTCCCTTTTTGGCTTGGGATAAAACACGGGAAAAAATAAGCTCCTTGGTTTTTCCGTCAATGTCCCCCAACAACTGCATGGAAAATTCATCCTCTTTCGCGTAAGAGCCGTAAAGCGTGAATTCCGCGTTCGCGTAAAAATCAGGCAGCGATTTCGGATAAATCTCCTTTTCATCCAACCCATTTAACCGGTATTTCAAATGCAGAAAGATAGGGTCTTTTATTTTCGCGTAAAACTCTTTGAGTCCCCGGCTGATGTCGCCGCGATTTTTAATGTATTCCGACCAGCCGCGATTTTGATATGAAATAAAATCAAGCAAATAACGGTTTACCTTGGCGCCGCCGGAATAAGCGAATACGGGACGAACTTTTTGATTCACACGGGTAATCGCGTTTAAAAGCTCACGCGCGTCCACCACTCCGTAGGTGGGTCTCCCATCGGATAAGAGCATAATGTCGGAAGGCTCGCGGGTCTGCGGCATCTTGACGATTCGATTGATCGCGCCATACACATCCGTTTGTTTTGAAGGCGTCAAATCCATCACAAATCGCTCGGCGCGTTTCACCGACTCGGGGGTGGCGGGAATCGATTCGGGAGAAAATAAAACCGCTTCATCTTTAAACGCGATGATGTTAAACAGATCTCCGGAATTTAAATGAGCCAGACAAAAACTAATCCCCTTTTTAAATTCCTCAAGACGGTCTTTAGAAATACTCAGCGAACAATCGATCGCGAATAAAAGTTCTTTGGGCATCACATGAAAAGCGTTGCTGTCTTTTTTGGGGAATATTTTTATTCTGAAATATTTTTGATTGTCGGATGGATCCTGATAAGTCACGACTTCAATATCCATAAACGTATCGAGCGCTTCGTATTTGGAAGAACCGCGGCCGGAGCCTCCGATGCCCTCCCCAAGCCCAAGGCCTTCTCCGGAGCCGGTGCCAAACCCATGACCCGTGCCGTTACCACTGCCGCCGGAACCGGAGGTCGGTGTAAAACCGGGCATCCCTTCCTCGGGATCCACCGCCATATTTCCCGGAGAATCCCACTGAACTTTTCCCAAGGACTTGGAGAGACTGCGCATCAACCCTTCTCCGCTGGGCGACACCGCTTTGATACTTTTTTCCGCGTCCTTTTGATAGTAATCACTGATGGAGGTTTGCTTGATTTGAAATTTTTTGGAGGATTTTTCTTTTTCGTTCTCAAAAATAATGGTGTCTAGATTCCTGGAAGAAGACGCGGCGGGCACAAGCGTGTTTTCCATCGGCTCTTGTTGAAGCATTTCCGTGTCACTTTTTTCTTCCACAAAACGCCTTTGGGCAGATAAAGCTTTTAATCCTTCCGAAGGTTTTTTCTGGGAAAAACGCACGGCTTCCGGACCCGGCCCCGGCGAGCCGGAATTATCCCCAGACCCTTTTTCAGCCGACGCGGGGTTTGACTGCACCTTATTTAAACGAAATTCCAAAAGTTCTTTGTTGGGTTTATCGATAAAATCATGAAAATGAATAAAAAAAGCGGCCAAAAGAAATACGAAATGGATTCCTACCGACCAAAGCGTCGAGGAGACCCATTCTTTTTGATAAAAAGGCTTTTCTTGATCAAACATGTTTGGCTCCAAATTTCTTTAAAAAAGATTCCGCGCGGTGAGTCCAATTACTTTTGGGATAACGATTGGTTAATTCCTTAAAAGCCTCTTTCGCGTCATTGTCATTGCCTAATTTGGTAAAACATTCCCCTGCTTTAAAAAGAGCGGGCGCGCAATATTTCTCGTCATCGTATAAAATTGCCACATGCATAAACGCTTTGGCGGCTTCGTCTAAATTGCCGCGCTTTAACTTTAAATTAGCGATCTCAAAACGCGCCCGGAGCGCCAACGCCACGTCATTTTGAGACTGAAGCGCGCCCACAAAACATTTTTCGGCCTCCTCCAGGTTTCCGGCCAAGGACGCGATCACACCCATTCCTAAAAACGCGTGCGGCGCGTACTTCCCATCCGCCTTGTCCTCGACGGACTTGGCGTAGTATTTGGCGGCCTCCGTATAATTTTTTAAGCCCATCAAACTCTCACCGATAAAAAAATCCGTCTCATGCATCAGCGTTTCCTCGGGATAGCGCTTCGGAAGCGTCTGAAGGATGGCTTTCATCGGCTCATAGCGGCTGTGATCCAAATTGTAACGGATCACCCAAAAAGCGGTGTCAGACTCGACGGTGATATTCGGCTTGTTGAGGAGAATATCTTCATACAGTCTTGCCGCTTTTTCATAATTTTTCTCCTGAACATACAAAAAACCCAAACGCAAGATCGCGTCGGGATACAACGCGTGCGAGGGATACGTTTGCGTGAATGGTTCGTAATAGCCGATCGCTTTTTCTATTTGCCCGACACTGTCAAAACCCGCGGCCGCGCCATACAAAGCTTCCGGATAAAGCGTCGAAGATTTGAATTCGGTGATCAATTGTTCAAATACCGGAGCGGCGGCATTAAAATCCTTAAGACCCATCAAACCCATCGCCTGCCGGTAAAGCGCCACGTCCCGGAAAGCGCTTTGAGGGTATTTCTCCAAAAACGCGGCGGCACCTTGAACGGCGTCGCTGAATTTTTCTTCGTCCAAATCGATTTGAATCTTTTCAAGAGACGCGCGCCCCGCCTCACTGCTTATCGGATACGCTTGAATATAAGCGGACAGGTATTGACGAGCCTGATCATTTTTTTTGAGTTTTAAACTTAAAAAACCCGCTTGATACAGCGACGGCTTAAAATAAATCGTGTCTTTGGTTTTTAATACTTCCTCATAGCCGGCCAGCGCTTCCTCAAATCGGCCATTTTCCCTGAATGCCTCCGCGCGGATATACGTCTGAATCGTCGAGGCCTTGAGTTTCACTGCCTCGGGCGCCTGCGGATCTTGCAACGTCTTGGCCAGACTCGCCAACGCCGATTCCGGATCCTTGGTCTCATACGCCAACACCGCGAAAGTGTTATTGATGTCGAAACGCATGGGGCTTTTCGCCAGATAATCTCCATTCCCTGAAAGAGCTTTTTGATAAAAAGCCTTCGCTTCGGGATATTTCTTTTTGAAATAATAAATATCCCCCGCCAAAAGCTCCGCGTACACCGCGTATTCGGTGTCGGGATATTTTTGAATCAATTTCTCCAGTCGCCAGACGGCTTTATCCAATTTGCCGCGGGATTGATAGATCTTGGCCAAATAAAAAAAAGAACCGCTTTTTAAATCGGGTGTCGCCTCATTTTTAATGACTTCTAAAAAATCGCGTTCGGCGGCCGGGTAATTTTCAAGATAATACTGAGCCGTGCCGATTCGAAAAAGAGCGGCGGGGCTTTTTGAGTCTTGGGGGAATTTGCTGCGAAATGCTTCAAAATAACGGATCGCCTCCGGGTATTTCTTTAGAAAATAATAAGAATCCGCCAAGCGGAAATAGGCCACGGAGGCTTCGACCGCATCCGTCGTTTCAGGATTGCTTTGAATGAATTTTTCGTATTCGCTGGCCGCCGAGCCGTACATTTTGCGCGAATAAAGGCCATCGGCGAAATCGAGAGTCCCTGAAACTGGTTTCTGTGCTTCCTCCGCCCACGCGAATCCGGACATCAGGAGGATTGCCGTCAAAAAAATCCCGCGCAAACTTATTTTTCTTTCATTGTGGCAAATGAGATATTCCAAATTTTTGCCTTTGCGCAAATATCCAAAACTCGCACCACCGATTCATGATAAGTTTTTTGATCCGCGCGCACGACTACCGACTGCGCCGGATAAATCTCGGCTGTTTTCTGTAGAAGCGACGCTAGTTGTTCCGGACTCAGTGTTTTTTGATTGACCACAATCAGGCCGTCGCGCGATACATTGATCACGATTTCCTGAAAAGCCTCTTTGGCTTCTGCGGAGGAGCTGGCCTGCGGCACGGAAATGCCCAGTTCGGATTCAAAATTAAAGTGCAGGAACATTGCCATGAAAAATGAGAGTGTGACAAAAAGAATGTCGATCAGCGCGACCACCTGAACCGGCGGCAGGGATCGGACGGATTCGCTTTGCTTAAAATTAATCATGACGTGGCGGATAACGCTTGGACGATGTCGGAAACCACGGTCTCAGCCCGAGTCACGGTCGCGCTAACCTTCCCACGGAAATACGAATAAAAAACTAAGCAAAGCACCGCGACAATGAGCCCAAAAACGGTGTTGATCATCGCCTTGGCTAGACCCTGGGTCAAAATGCCCGGATGAATGGAGCCGGCCTTGAAATAGTGAAAAGCGCTGATCATGCCCAAAATCGTGCCTAAAAGACCCACCAGCGGCGCAATCACCGCAATATCACCCAGATACGTCAGGTTTTGCCAGAGTTTCTCGGTATGTGTTTTCCCCTCCACCTGCACCGTGCTCTCAATCTGAGCCGGCGTGAGCTTTCCTTTGGATATCCGGCCGAGCACACTTAAGGTGATAGCAGAAATAAGATTTTGCTGTTGGCGGCAAATCGCGGAGGCCTTTTCAACCTGTTTTTTTTGAAGTAATGAAATAAGATTTTCCGAGAAATCCACCGGCACAAGCTTGTCAGGTTTCACGATTCTAAAGTGATGAATGATCAAGGCGACCGCCGCCACCGACAAGAGCCCCTGAAAAATCATGCAATACCCGCCGGAGACAATCAATTCCCATAAAGACATAGCCTGGCTTTGAAAATGTGACATTGTTAGCCCCTCTCCAAAATTTTAGGTTAAAAACAAGCGAATCTCTTACTATTATTATCGTACACGTGGAGGGAATTGTAAATGACGCTTAAAAAATAAAACCACATTTCGCGTGAGGTCCGGGGGATCGGTTTTGGCTAGACAGTTCTTTTTGTGAAGAACTGCTCCCCACGCGAAATGTGGTTCTAAAACTTGTGCTGCTTAGGCCGAGCTTCCAACCGTCGTCAGGTTGTCCTGCGCCTTTCGTACCAACTCCATGATTCTTGTGAAAATACCTTCGAATATAAAGCTATTGCCCGATCCTGAAAGACCTGGGAAATGAATCTCTTGCGCATTCGGTTTCAAGGCAATCGCGGCGGTGGCATTATGCATCTTGTAAGACGAGGCACCGGCTTTAAGCTGGATTATCACTGCTTGTTTATCGGACGCTTCGATCGTTAAACCATGAGAACCGGAAGCGGACTCAATCACAAAATGATTACCCAGCATCGTGCCGTAATGTTGGCGGATTTCAGCAACATCGGTCACTCCAATAGCCATCACTACCTCATCAAATTGACCTTGGAGCTTCCCGGAAAGATAGGCTTTATCCGCATCGGTGATTAAGAGCACGTGGCGGAATGTCACATTTCGAAGTTGCCCACGATCTTGCTTGGCTTTAATTTCATCTTTAAAGCGTTTGATTTCTTTGGCATAGTTAGCGCCATCGGCAAACAAGCTATCGTGCGTGACCAAGGTGTACACGCCGCCATTCGCAGGAGCCGCAAATTCAGAGGTCATTCTTTCAATCTCAGAACGAACGGATTTAATTAATTTAACGATCCATTCACTTCCCTGGCCTTTGGCGCCGCCAACACCCGACTGAGCCTGATCGGCGATCTGTTCCGTCACAGAAAGAATGGTTGAAAGCGCTTCGGTTTCGTCCGAAGCAGTTAACCCTCCGCTAATGGAACGGGCGACGTTTTCAGCGGAAGCTCTCACTTTCACTTCAGAAGAACCATTCACCAACACAATTCCATGGTTATAAACCTGACGATAAGGACGTGGTTCTGGGAATTGACGAGATAACGCCAGAAGCTCTGAACGTAAAATGCTGATTGGAAGATGATGCTTAGGATTTTGAATGTTTTCGCTTAAAAATTTCAAAACAACGTCCGCCTGAGCCAACTGTCTGGTTAATTTTTCTTGGCGAGCACTAAAAGCTTTCATCAAAAGCTCGAGGATTTCACCTCTGTTTTCCTCACTAGCCGGCACATTAATCTGCACAACCGCCAGCGCGTTTTGATGTTGTTCCACAAATGCCCGCTTCGCCGCATCCGTATCGTCAACACGAACAAACTGAAATTGCTCGGCAAACTCTTCGCTATGATTCATGGGGTCTCTGAGCCATTGGGTAATGGTGTGTTCCTGGTGTTCAAAAGGCATTCCTTCTTTCTGAACAATCCCCACCACAATTTTTGAAATCTGTTGAATGGGCGCCGTTTGTATCTCAACCGTGGGCTGAGTTTTCTGGGCAGTCACTTTTTGAGTTTGCTTGGCTAATTGTTCTGCCACCCACTCCCCAAGAAGAATGGAAATTCCAACAACGCCTGCTACCAGATTACCCAAGCCTGCAAGACGGGCGGCGGCTCCATTTGTAGGAGCGGGTCTGAATTCAAGCCATTGGAAATGCCAAGGTCTCTCGCCCGTCATCAATTCCACGGGAACTCCAATGCGCCAGCGATTTTGCCTTAAGCTCTCAAATGTATGAAAAGAGTCATAAAACTTGCCTTCGACCCAATTGTAGGTCTTATGTGCTATCAATTCTTGGCCTTGAGGAAGTAATTGCTCGGGTGTCTGCAACACCTCAAACCAAGCTTTTCCATCCACAATTTGATCATTTTGAGGAGCAAAATTAAACACCCCAAATACTTTTCTTCCGTCCGGCAGATTACGGGATAGCGCAATGCCGGTGTTGGGCTTGGTTGTCTGATAAGAGGTTATTTTGCCCTGAACAAACACCTCTATCAAATCTTCAAGGTTTATTTGTGTTTGTAAATAATCGACGATTTCTGGATTCCAATTTCGGATTTTGCTGAGTGATTTGGGTGACACAAACGCAATAAAACCAATGATCGCCGGCAAAGAACCATTGGTAAACACTTGTCTAGCCTCGCCTGTCGATAAACTGATCAGATCTTTGACGGCTTGTTCCGGGTTGGTGGGGTTATTCCGGATGTGTTGAATCGCTTCCGATAGATGAAGCGGAAGAGGGTTGTCCACCGGGACAAAGGGCACGGTCATGGAATAAATTGATTTTCTGCCGGTGAGGCTGGTCAGACTTAAGGCATCGTAAGGAAAAATATCGACTTTATACCCTTTAAAAATCTTATCGTTGTATTCTGATTGAATTAGAATCTCATAACGAAATGCTTCAATAGTAACAATCTTAATCTTCTTTTCCAGAGTTCTGCCGTCCGGGTCTGCGTCGAGTTTTTCTGCCGACCAAGCTCTCATGTTGGATCGTTTTTTGAAATCAATCAAATGATGGGTAATGCCTTGTTCGTACAGGAAAGCGGTTCCGAAAATATCAATATGGGACAGTTCTCTCCGCAAAACTGTTTCGATATTTTCCAAAGGGGACAATTCTTGAAGCATCTCAACGGATCCCGGTGTCACAAAAGGAATCACGTTTTCAGCGATTCTATAGACAAGCGGGAGCTCCCGCTCGGACACCCCGGTCACAGCGATCAGCATGTCTTTATTTCTATCGGCGATCTCTTTGAGCTCTTGAACTGAGATTTGATAAGTGAGATTGACTCCCTTGGCTCCAGCCGCACGAGCTTGATTAATTTGTGTCTGAATTTGATTTAAAATGTCGGCTTTGTTTGCGTTAGTTGCACTCACAGCGGGCACTTTCTGGAAAATAACAAGTTCCGGCTTCTTCTTCAACATTCTTTGAATTGTCAGGTCAGAAAGTCTCGTGGTCGCGAAAATTGTATCCAGATTTAAATTGGAAACGGACATATCGTCAAAATTTAACGCAAACACGGGTTTCACCGGCGCCGCGACATCCAACGACTCCACAGCAGCCAAATTATTCGTAGCCACCAGGAATTCGGTATTTGAAAATGCTTGAGCCTGATTCCCCGTAAGAATTCCCGCCCCGGAAGCTTTGATTCGTTGGATGGTTTCTTCTTGGGAAAGGCGAGCTCCCGCCTGCTGGACAACCGTCAAATTTGTCCCTAACCATTTGTCATGATCGGAGTCAGAATCAGTGGCGCTAATGATGCGACCGTAAGGAGAGACAGCAAAGGTTATTTGTTCAGCGCTCTCCGGCACCGTAGCATCAAAGTAATACTGCCCGGAAGTTTGTCTTACAAATACCGTGGGTGAATTACGCCAAGTTTTTAAGCCACGATCAAAATAGTGTAAAATAACCTGGATATTTCTGTCCGGATCTTGGAATCCCTTTTCACCGGTTTTCGGGTTGCGACCAAACTTTGCAATCACTCGGAGTACTCTGTCTGCGGGTAAAGTTATTTGCTGATCTTTTTGGCTTATTGCTATATTCGCGCCCTCAAACTCAAGTCCTTCGAACGGGGTTTGGCCAATCGACACCAATTGATCTCTTGTAACTGCTCGAATATTATGCTCAAGCCAAAATTCTTGAGTGCCCGCTTTAACACATAAAGTAAAATCGTTTACGCCTTCCGGCAATGCTATTTTATAAACGTCGTCGATTAATTGAATTGTTTGAATCTCTTTTTCGACCCAATTTTTAACACCTTTTGGATTGAGATAAGAAATGTAAACTGTTCCGCCCCCCAGAGATTGAATTTTTTCAAATAGATCTCTTGTAATTTTAAATTGAAATTCACGGGTACCCGCGTCAAAAACTATTCGCTTTCCATACAAAAGATCCGGAACAAAGTTAGTGAAATTTTCGGATGATAGTCTGGCAGCTTGTGAAGATGCCTGACCGATACGATTAAAATCAACAGTGCTGAGTATCTCTCTTAAGGAAACTTTGGGGGCATTGATATATTCCATAGTAGCTTCTCTGCTGGTATTCATCCAATTGATAAGTCTTGTATTGAAAACTTCTGCCACAGGCCAAATAGGCAAATCTAAAAGTGACCAATCGTCATAACCATCTATATGCAATGTTTTCATTAAGGAATTTCCGCTAGGATCCGTCCAGCTAGCGATCAATGCTTTGGCCTGGCGATGGAATAGCGTGGTATGTTTATCACTGATCACACCCGTCAAAATCTCGCGGCCGGCATAAATAAATGCCGACATATCTTTTTTACCCAAATAAGCGACGGGAACCTGAATTAAAAGCGTATTATTGTTAGTGCTGACGCGAGCCTTTTTTAACCCTATAACGATAGCGCCCTTACCCACATTCGAGTTGTCAAGAAGCGTGCTGTCTATAACAATAGAGTTCGAACCCAACACAGCGTCTTCGCCTACAATCGAATCAATGACTCTTCCTCGAGTTCTCCGAGCCGTTACAGCCATCTGGGCATTCGTGGAAGATTCCAAGCCGAGTACGCTTGCCAAAACATCTTCCACTGGAAGTCTGACATGATTACCCGCCATGACAACGCTCCAGAAATGCTTCGGAGTTCCCAAATCCTCATAAAAAGATTCAAGCGGGTCAAAATGAGGGATATAAATTTTTGGAGGGAAATTTTTTGTGACATAAGCATACACATCCGTGTAAAAATCTTTTTGGGGGGCGGTAAGAGCCCCTTTTCTGCGTAAATATTCTTCCAAATTGGCCGTGAGTGGGGTAAAAAACTCACGAGAAATATCTACCTCAAATACAGGAATTCCTCTTTTTTTCCGATCTTGAATAAACTCTTCAAAATTTTTAAGCGCCTCAATATATACCCGATGTTGCTCTGCGTCTTCTTGGCTCCAAACCCATGTCGCCGAATTAACTCGAAGTTGCCTTAGATGTCTTTCTTTGAGTGTATGGCTACTATTCAAGATCACATCTTTTTCCATCTCTCCTTGATTTGGTTTTTCGTAAAAAATACGAGCGAGTCGAGTTTCAGGATCCGCATAAGTGACACCCAAACGGCTTTCTGCGCCTTCCACGGTACCAGGGGCTACATACATCGTAACGCCATTATAAATAACAGGTTCCGGTGTTATAAGAATCGAATCGGAGGCCAAATGCACAATTCCTGCACGCCCCTCACTTCGCAGTTTCTGAGCAAACCGGTATCCAAATAGAAGCGCTAAATCAAAAAGAGTGGCGGCTTTCTTTTTCTCTGAAACCCGACCGACAAAAGGCAAGAAAATAGGTAGTTTTGTAAGCATTTTTGATCCGGCCTGAAGTCCCAAAGGAAACCTGGAGGAAAGACCGCCGGCGGGGATAATGGTAATCACGGCTTTATTAAAATCTACATTTCTTAAAGGCGGGTTGTCTCTTTGAAGATCAGACCATCTATCCGAAAGAACACTCAAGGAATAGCTGACAGCTCTCGCGTTTCCAATCCGTTGACCTTTTTTAGCTTCATCTAAAGGATCTGCCATGACCAAAACCACTTGGTCTTTTCTAATCGAAAGTCCGCGCACGGACTCCACATGTCTACGATAAAGTTCTGCTTGAGCTTCAGTAGAAGCCGTGATAATAAGCACATCATTAGAAGGGGTGGCGCCCGGTTTTTCTAATTCTTCCCACGCCGATTTTTTAATTGATTCCATTGATTTTTTGAGTCCTCGTTGAAGCATATGATGCATCTCCTCACGCGAGGTATTCGAGGCTAATCTTGCTCCTTTACCTTTAACACCTAAAAGCCATTGCTCCACTGTTTGATCAAACCGTTCCTTAGGAATAGTGGTTCTTGCTAATTCATCCCAAATATTTTTTTCTTGAATCTTATCCATAATGGCCGGATCCGTAATAATGAACTCTCCGGACATTTCTAAAACCGCTGTTCCGCCGCCAAATTCATTGGAAAATTCATAATGACGGGGCATCACTATCACCTCGTTGTCGGTGAATAAAATATTATAAGGAATACCTTTCTTGACAACGCCACCCTCCTCAAAATCACTTTGATTTAAAATAGTGATGTATTGCATGATTTTCTCTGAAAGAGCCTCTATATTCTTCGAACTAAACGCCAGTGCGTTGGCGGGGTAGTTCGCAACTTTTGAGACAACCACTCCATTTTCGTTATAGATGGGTGTACGACCTGTCATTTCCACCGGTAACCGCCCGTGATTTTGCCACTGAACAGGGTCAGCTCCATCGCCCCCATAGAAGAAACCTTGCAAGTGGAAATTATTAATGGATCCAAATCCTCCAAAGCTGTTAAATCCAAATTTTAAATTGGCACGTTCGGTTTTCTTGAGGATACCCAACGCAAGCCTGATGTATCTTTGGTCGTCTAAATATTGAGGAAGATTTTTCTGTCTGTCCGGAACCACCAAAAAGTGTGATTCGCCGAAGGGGCTCACATTAGTCACAATGCTAGCCTGGACACCTTCAACTTTGGTTTCATACACCAGTTCATGAGGAGGAATCTTGCCATAATGGAAACCACTAGGGTTGAAAGGTTGGAAAGTACCTGCCCCCGCATACTGAGAAGGTCTTCTGCCGGCTCGCTCAGGATTTTCCTGAAGAGAAAAAATCCCTCGAGGATGTCTTCTGTTAGGAACACTATAAAAAGAATACCGAAGGGGCGTCTTTTGCGCCGCCTGAGCCACTATTTCCGGAGAAATCGGAGTTGCTAGCTTAGTTGCTTCTTCCACTGCCTTCTTAGCCGTAAGAATACCCGGAAGCAGAGCGGCTGTTTCCTCTGATTGCCGCCTAAACGTTTCAATAATTTTTGTATCTGAATAAGGTTCTGTAAGACGCGCACCGGTGCTACTGGTCGAATCAAACAAGGCGAGAAAATGCTCCATCTCGTCGTAAGCTTTTTGTATTTCCGTAGGAGGAGTGGATGTTTTTTTGAGCTCGCTAAATTTACTTTTCATCGCCTCAGCTAAACCGACAACCGCTTGGGGATTATTAGAATCAAACAATGCTTGAATGTCTTGGGGCCAATCTTTCGCGTTCATCTGAAACCATTTTGATTTTGTGATTCTTTGTAAACGCTCAGCAAAAATCGGCATCCAGGTCAAGACTCCATATTTATCCACACGCACAAAAATATTTTTTAAATGAATGCGGCCATCGGCGTCCTGAGGCAATTGATTTCTATAGGGCAGTCCCGTTAAATCAACCGGAGTCACCGGATCCTTAGTTTCTTTGGTGATATAAATTTCCACATCCCCTTCTAAAAGACTGCCTGCCACACAAGCGATCCCGGCACCGGTATAGGCTAAGCGGCGTAAAAATTGAATGCCGCACCCTCTTAAAATCGTGGCCACATTCTCGACTTCAGAAAGATACTCATCCGCGGCTGTGGTGAAAGGCGACAACTGTCCCGGAATTTCCATGAAGGGCGGATCACGATCCGGTTGATTGGCCTTTAATATCCATCGTTTGGTGTCAAAACTAAAGAAATCCAACAATTCCGTCTGAATCGTATGATCCGTCGATCCTTTGGTAGGCGTAAAAATATCGGCGCGGGTATAAATCTTCCATCCTTGCGCCATCAGCTCTTTTAATCTAGGGTGACTGGTATTCGATCGGTAGAAATTTTTGTAGATCAAGTGATCCACCCCGAACATTTCTTTCAAAAGCGCTTGAGCTTTCCGGTTTTGGGCGACCCATTTTCCAAACGCCAAGAGAGTGGATCCCATGGCGCCCTCAAGAATGCCATACCAATTGCCATTGGCAAATTTAGGATCCTTGGCCATCATGTCAGGACTGATGATTTTGAAAAGCTCTTCTTCTGTTACGATTCCACGCGCAACTAGTTCCTTCATATACCGGTGTAAAAGTGTTTTATTTACCCCCACATTGTTCGTATTAAAATCCTGCTGTCTTACCTCACCTTGCCCTCCCGGAAGTCCGTAGCTTTGGAAAGTTTTCATTTGATCCGGACCGCCGAGTCTGGCTTGTGCCAATTCCTCAATTTGAGGAATCAGTATTTGACGAAGAATCGCAAGATTGGTAATTTTAAATCGCACATGCTGTTCTTTTAAACTATCCATTTCAATAAGCGCTTCCAGGTTTTTTGTCTGCAAAAGATTTGTCAAGATAGCACGATCATGAGGATCCAGCGGAGTCTCTGTCTGCTCTAAAAGACTTTTCACGGCATCAAAATCAACCTGAAGTCCTAAATTGCCTCCCTTGCGATCCATGTCTGTCTTTTCGGTGGTTCCCATCACCACGGGGATGTTTTGGTCTATCATCCACCGGATAGTCACGTCATCGGTAGTATTCATTACACCATCCCCGTTGTTAAAAAGAGCTATGTGGGTCAGCCCTCTATTCCAATCTGCCATCAACGAATTATCGAAATAGGGTCCCACAACCAAATCCAAACCGGCGCGGCCATGTCCTCCGGGACCTGTGACATCCACACTTAAGTCACCGGTAGTAAAATTTCGAGTGGGGATTGCTATTTCCACCTCAGGATCCGCCATTTTGAAATCAAGTCCACGCGCTTTCATTTCTTTGACAATTTGCGCATAGGTTCTTTTTTGATCTGCAGGAATACTAGGGTTCACTCTGTCCAAAATATAAATGTCAGTTTCAAAAAGATCTTGGTAAGAACCGATTGATTCAGCGCTCACCAACGCGTTGTAAACAAGTCCCGCGTATTTATTTTCTTCCATGCGAGCGATCGCGTTTAGTAGTTTAATTTCGGCAAAACTGACAAACACATCTTTAATTTCTATTTCTTCGTTTGTATCTTGATCAATCACTGTGACATCGACATGCCGACCCAGATCCGTCCCTTTAGCACCTTCGTTTCTATCGGTTATTTTTCTTGTTTTAATAAGATATAATTTTCGACCAACGTTAAGGCCGAGACCGCCATCCAATAGATTCACTTCCAAAATTACGTTACTAAGGGAAACTCTTTCCATAGGAACACTACCATCCAATCTTTCACCGTAGCGAGGGTCTCCGTCCAGATCTTCATGCAAATTTCTTCCGTAAATACTGCTACGAATATCCGGGGAAAGACTTGCCACGCCAATCATATTGCCTTCCAATTTTGGAACTCCGCCTTCCACACTTACCTGTATCAGTTGAGGTGTTTCTTTAGAAGCTAAACGAGCCGCCTGTGTCTTGGAGTCTTTTTCGACCGCTTGCGAATAAAGCCCCCAAGCATAGACCTTGTGGGTTCCGATCAAACCTTGCTTCCAGAACAAAAGACCCATCTGAGATCCCCATGGAGCGTTCCTCGGGGTGTTAGGTTCAACCGAGGGAAGGCCGGCTCTGATTTGATTTAAAGAAACTTTCTTGGCCTGACGGTAGGCTTGAGGAGCACTTTCTCCGGTAGCCATCCACTTGATGAGATCCGTATGGAATTGTCCTGCGTCAATCATCGGCCACATCTCTACATCGTCACTCGATACCGCCGGATCCACTTGCATGCCACCACGAGCAATGATATCGGAATAAGGCTTTCCAAAAATTAAAGCATCAGCAGAGGCGACGGGTTGATGAGAGGGCAATACATCTCTTAAACCTGAAAAAATTACCGCCGAGCGGACATCCCCTGATTCTCTATCCCACACCGGAGCAAAACCCAAAAATACATTTTCCAACACACGACCTTGATAAGACATATCCACCTTGCCGCGGACACGGTAAAGCACGGAAGAAGACCCGATAATAGATGAAGAATCGAGCGCTGAGTACCAAATAGCAGAATTAGCGCCAATGCGGTTATTGCGCCCTATCAATGAAGCTAGAAGCATTACATTTTCGGATAATAGTGCTGTCTTGTTACTGGTGCTGGCCATTAAAGATTTTCTGCCAAGCACTTTCATCGCGACTCGACTGTCCCAAGGTTTCTTTTGGATGCCGTCAAACCAAGTAGCATTGCTATCCCAACGAATAGCAAAAGAACGATTTTCGGCTGTTTCAAGAGAACGAATGGGTGTGCCATGGCGGCCACTTTCTTGACAAAAATCATAAAAACTAGTGTGTCTGAGATTAGATCTAGCATCCAAATCCATGAGACCACCTAAGAAATGCCCATATTTTGAAGGGTTGGAAAAAGTAATCGTAGCGCTAATGGGTTCTTGAGGATCAGGAGATTGTGAAATATAATTCACACCTTCTTTTAATTTTGGTTCAGAAATCTTGAACTCATCCCCTCTCATAACCACAAGCCCGCCTCTTTGACCAAGATGCTCAATCGTACGCGTATACATATAAGCTGTCTGGAGTTGAAGATCGATGATTCTGGCTGGATTTCCATTCTTAAGAGGCACCGGCAAAGGCATGAGAGCCCCAGCTCCTTCGATGAGAGTGCCGGAAAAATGCGGCATTTCTTCTCGAGCATCAATGATCACTAGATTCAAATCTTCAAGCTTTCGACCTGCCAGATGCGGATAACGAATCGCCAAAGAACTCAACTCATTGTCAAAACGGCTAAGCGCATGTCCGATAGCAGCGCCACCACCCATGCCCGGCTCCGGATCCGCAAAACAGAGCGCCGGCACATCACTCCGAAGCACTTGTCCTACAACAGAGCCTAAATGATTTTGCAAACGACTTTGATAATCAGGATTTGAAGCTAAAACAAGCACTGCGTCGGCGGTCATACCTGAATTAACCTTGATTCCCAATACGTCTTGGAAGGCAGGCACCAACTCTTCTCGTTCCGCGTGGCGGCTGACCGCCACCTTTAATTTAGGCGCCAATTCTTTTGCGACTGCTTTTTCGTATAAAAGATCCACGATTTCCGAAGGCGCGCGAAAACGTCCGTCTTCATCTAAAAGAATATCTTCACTATTGAGAGCGCTGACACCTGCCGAGGTCACATTTTCATCGGCTAAGCTTTGTCCCTTGGCCTTCTTGTCACCAAAAAATCCTGCCGCATAATTATTAATAAGCTTCGGATCCGGATGTGATTTGATAGCCACCGGCATTTGCTTAATAAAATATTCATTGACCTGATCCAGCAAGTCTTCCACGGTACGCAACTGTCCATGCTCATCAAATAGATAACGTCCATGATTAAGCTTCACACCTGTCTTGAAAAGATCCATTACCATCTTGCCGTTGGTATGAGAATCAATTTCGTCATACAAAATGGAGAGGCCTTTCAAGCGATTGACAAATGCGGTTGAAGGAATGAAACTTCCATCCGTATTGATGAAAAGTTCGGCATGGCTGTAGGCGATAATTGCCGGAAACGGCCAATCTTTTTTGACGTCTCCCTTGATTTCTATTTTGAACACATTTTTCATAAAATCTTTTACCTTATCGCGATCTTTTTCAGGAAGAGCGGCCACTTCTCCATCAAATCGAGATAAACTATCTACAAAATCAATCATTTGGCCGGCTGTTCTGAGATGGCCCAGGCTGTCCGTCATAAACCCTTTTTCAAAAAGCTGCGCGGATTTTTCAGCGCTGAGATCTTCTTTAGACAGGTCAATACCGTCTTCACCGTTTCTTTCAAAAAGATCTATCACAAAAGCGCGGATTTGAGTTTGGTTTGGCTTTGCGGAAAGCGCTTCGGAGAAACTAATGGCTTGATGCAGACGATCCGCGATGGTGTGGCTGGAAAGAAGTTGTGGGTCTCTTGGATTGGGATCCTGGGGGTCATAACAAATGCCGGTGGAAACTATTTTGCCAATATCTTCCGGCTTTAAATGCTCCAGATCGATTCCCAGAGCGCCTAAAAGGAATTTTTTCACCTGGCTCGATTTCGCCTCGCCAAGTTCATTCACGGCTCTCGGTAGAATTTGCATCGTATTCAATAACTGATCAAACGCGTCGAGTATTTCAGAGGCTGTCCTCAGACGCCCTTCACGATCATAAAATAAACCGGTGTGCGCAAGAACATCGAGCTCTTCAGGTTTAAGCGCATTTCTTAAATCAATGTCAAAATGTCTTTGAACTAGATGGACGATTCTTTCCCGATCCGCCGTCGATTTTTGTGCTAAAGCCGTCCTGAGATCGATAGACTCTGAAAATGCTGTGATCGCCTCGGGAGCCGTCCGGTACTTATCACTAGGCTTCAGTTGATTCAAAGCGACGCCGCGATCACTTGCGATCGAAGCTAGTTCTTCAGAAGATCTTAAAAGCAAATGTGATTTTTCAAGAGAAGCCAGTTCAGCGGATTTGGCATTATCCGAACCTAAATCTGTTTCCATGGCGGCAATTTCTTTTGAAAAAGCATAGACCTGGCGAAAAGGTTCCATGCCCTCTTCGAGTTTCCGGTCAGTCAAAAGTGTTTGTTTCATCTTTTGCTCAAACTCGGGAGTCCCAAAAGGAAGCACATATTTTCTTAGCGGTTTGTAAATAATCTCAACATACACTACCGCAATCAACCAAGCTGTTAAAAGCCCCCAGGCACTGATTGAAGTCAAAATAGCGGCCGTACCGCCGATCAATCCAAGAATCGCGAGCTTGGGCACACGATACTTCATGATTTTTAAATCTAAAATAGGTTGGGCATAGATGAGAGCGTAGAGAGAAGCGAATGGAACACCCATATAAAAAGCAGACCACAAGAGCCCAGCCGATCTCCAGATGAAAATGCTCCCAAAAATGGGTGGCAAAAGAGAGATGTTGAAAAGAATGGATAGTTTTTCTCTGGAAATCTTGGAAAGATCTTCAGGAAATAGCTCTTGAAATACACGGAGAACTTTTTTCTCCCGTACATGGTCTACACGGACAGTCACCCAAGTACAAAAAGCGGCGATCATCGGCAAACCATACTGAGGAACAGCCCATAGCCATGTTTTTAAATCCACGCCATGCGCCAGCGAATCCGGCATGATAATGAGTATGGTAGAAATAATCGCCCCCACCACTGTCGACCACAAAATTAGCCTTGATTCATAGAGAGTTTTGTCCTTGAGATCATAACGCCAGTCGGGTGTCAGTCCCAACCATTGACGAACCAGCCCTGAAAATTTATTGGACGCCAGTCTGGCGCCATAAGCCTTCGCTTCAACTCTTTTATAAATTTCATCAAATTTTATCCAGCCGGTATCGAGAATTTTTTGAGTAATTGGAAATTTAGCAAAGCCCAGAAGACCAATAATAAAACTAACGGCATAAACAATGATGTAACCGACAAAAAGATAATAATTAATCGGCGCATAATAAATGTATTTGAGCGTTCCTCTCGCGCGGCCGTATTTTTCAACCAAGCTCATCCAACCTTGAGTCGTGATGGCTTGGCTGACTAAAAGTCCAAGAATCCCTAACGCTAAAAGCCAAGGAAATGCGACATAGCCGCTGATACCGGCATACACAACCCAATTAAGAATTGTGTAAAGAATTCCCACTACCAATATTTTTCTAAAATAAAAGGCTAGTGTGAAAATAAGGAGAAGTTTCTGACCCAATGAAAATTGTTTACTGCGCAAAACCTTCCCTAGGATGCGTGCCAAATCCGCCGCACCGGCAGGATATTTTCCGTAAGGAGCGTTATTACCTATGGTCGAGGTCGGTCTGGATTTACCAGCTCGCACGGTTTCCTCGTGGCTGGTTTTATACCCAAGAAGCCACAGCATCAAACCAAAGATAATGTCTTCGCTGGGATAATCATGGGGAGCGCCGTTAACTCCCTGGAATAAAGCGCGGTAAGTCACGGCATTGTGCCCATAGAAGAAAACGGAGAGCATCATTCCCAAAAAGCGCTGGACTGGACCCGTCCAAGCTTCGTCCGCGGAAGCATAACCCCATCCTGGCAATGAAAACTTTTTCGGAAATATTTTTTCACCGAATAAAATATAATCGACACTGTCTAGATTAAATTCACTGATTCCGGTAAAAGCATAGGGCATTCTAAAAACTTCTTCGGCGTCATAAGAGACATTCGCGTCCGTAATAAAAAGCTGGCTGCCCCAAATAGCGGGTAAAGCGCCTCCCTGACCAGGAGTCTTACCTCCAGGCAAGTGCTTGCCTTCTACTTTTAACCCACCAGTCGTTGCCACCACAAAAGAATCCGTGACCCCTCCCCGATACACTTTGTTGTCCCACCAAGCTTCGACGTGAGGATTCTCTCTTAACACGCGATCCATATTTTTTCTATCTTCCGGTTTGGCGGCAAAATTATAGCCTTCATAATTCATAAAGAGTTGAACTCGCGTATCAACGAGTTGATCGATCTGAGCTGGGGTGGCGTCATAAAACATCACACTCGCGATATCCACCCAGCCTTGACGGCATTTTTCCAGATCCGCGATGGATCGACCCACATTCCAAGCTCTATCATTCACAAATTTTTCGATAAGCATCATCAAATCATCACGGACAAACAAATGATCTGGAACACCATTTTTTCCTCTTAATCCCTTGAGTGCGGCACGATCCGCCGCCGTCAGCACCCTATTTCCCAAAAGGTGAGCGGGTAAGTACTCATCCACAAAAATATTCCACTCCGGATTGTACTCTTCAATAAATTTATTGAGATTAGTAGCTTCTCCGCCTTTCTCTACCGATTGGAGAATATTCCGATCCCAATGCAGAGACTCATTGAATGCCGTACCCATAAACGCTACCGGCATCTGATACTCCCACCATAAAACTGGAGGTAAATTCATCAGCCAACCCTCGACAAAGCGTTGGACACGCTCTTCAGCTTCTTCTTCGATTTTTGCATCGGCCGGTCTAGGGGTACCAAGCGTACAAGCGGTACCCGTCAAAGCCCATCCTTTCAACCATTTGGCGGCAGATTGGTTTATTTCACCAAGTCTCACCATCGAATCAAGACTCCGATTCCATACCGCGTTATAAACAGTGTCTAAACGCACTGTTTCTTCTGCCGTTGGGACATCAGAACGAATCATTTCGTTTGAGAGACTGCGATAATGTTCTCTGGCTTCCTCAAAATGCATTTCGGCTTTTTCAATTGTTCCGGCCTGGCCAACACCCTTCTTTTTACCCTCTTCCCAGGACATCAAGGTAATGACCGCATAAGCCACCGCGAAAGGAGTCACGGCTGTTACCATGATTTGCATCAACGCCAACGGCGTAAAATGGAAAGCGATCGCACCAAAAGTACCAACCTTAAAAAATGTTAAAAGAACTTGAGAATTCCACAGTCCAAGCCAGAAATTGGTGAAAAATGAAGAGATAAAAGTCCAATGGAAAAAGCGCCAAAAAACTGCGGGGGTTTCTACTGCTTTGGCTTGAGTTTCATTTTCTCCGACCCCTCTTTGAACTTCTACTTTATTGAGATACACCATGATCATTCTCGCGACAAAAGAAAATAGGATGCTCAGAGAGATGGAGATAAGCATTAAAAGCACGTAACTCGTCACCCAGTGGAAAAAGAAGGGTGTGATCACCATCGCCAAAACCGAGAACCCATAAGTCGAGATTGGCATCCAAAGATTTGCAAAAAAGCCAGGGCCGATACGGTCTTTAGGCATATTCTTCATGACAGCCGTAATCAAAAGAATCAGGAAAGCTGTAGCGAGAGCGGCAACTCCACCGATGGTAAGAGCAATCGCCGTGCCGGTGTATAACATCGCCATTCCACCAACCGTAAGCGCCGCGACGACGCCCCCCAAGAAAGCTAATCCAAATCTAGAGCGATTGGAAAAACCAGGAAGCGTCGGTTTCAATCCTTTGACAATTTGTTTCTGTACCGTCGCGATTTCTTTTCGTAGCGCATCTAATTCTTCGGAATATTTCTTAACCCGACGCTTGAAAACCGGGTCTCTATCGCGGGAGATTCCTTTGAATAACTTATAAAAGAAGCCTTTGTCCTTGGATTCCCGCTCAAACAACTCCTGTCGACGTTTCATTTCTTTGAGTTCCGGGTTTTTCTCAGGATCTAATAAACGCTTTTCCTTATCTCTTAATTGCTTAAGATAAGCGGCTCCTTCCTTACGATCCCCAGCTACCTTAAAAAAATTATTAATAGCTGTTTCATTTTTAAAACGATCGTCAATGTCTTCATACGTGATTCTTTTATCTTTGGTGTAATAGTAAGGCCGTGTCGTAAAGAACTCATACTGGGTGTCGTAAAATACCGCAATCTCTTCACGCTTTTTGGCAAAAGCCTCAATAGTTTTAACAGGTTTTACTTTGTTTTCCAGAATAGGCTCAAAAAGATACTGATAGGCCAGATAATACCGGGCATTGCGACCCGTAGTTCTGAGATGCTTCTCTGCTTCGTCTTCAGCGACACTCAAAAGTGTGATCGCCAGAATAGGATCCTTTTCCATCATTTTTTCGACTTCAGCGGCATGTTTAAACCCGGATTGACGGAGCCACTCACGGAAAAACTTCATTTCAGCACCGGAACGTCTTTTTTCGGCAGTGATCTCATCCAACGTGAAAGCGCTCACTGAAAGATACGGAGACCATCCTAATTTCATCCGGCGTACAAAACCTGCCTTAGGGTCACGCCGGCCGTACAAAGCCACCTGCACCGTCATCGCGACACTTTCCAAAGCGTCCATTGTCTGTTCGTACCGGTTGATGGTTCTGCTGGTAAAGGTCTGATCCGTGTTGGCTTCGTTGTCACGGATATGCGTCTCACATCGGGAAATGGTTTCAGCTAAGCTCGTCAAGTTACGTTCCCCTAGGAAAGCCCAATAATTTTGGTCGGCACTGGGGGGAACCGTCATACGGCCATGAAGTTGAGATAAATTGGAAGTTACGTTCTGGAAGAAATCGTTCTCCGGGCTATACCGATTCACCGATAAACGCGCTGCTTGGGAAGTGGTGGAAGCAGATCGACTCTGTCCATTAGTAGTTGGAAGTTTGTCGTAAGCCTTTTTTCGGAAATCGTCCAAAATACCTTGCCCTTTTCTTCTTATGTGGTATCCAAAAAGAGTAAGAAGAGCCACGATTAAGATGCCAAAACCGGCGACATAATACCAAGGGCTGGCCAAGGGATCTTCGATCTCTTCCTCACCCATATATTCTCCTTTTACATTCAAATAGAAGCGTATATGGCGAATACGACCCAGCATTAAAATCTCTTCTTTTTTTCCACGGCCTAGGTCTAGGGTGAATACTTTGCCTTTGTCGAAGAGCATGGGTTTCACCATCGGATCCCGAACCCACGCTTCGTGAACATAGTATCTTCCATTGGGATCACCCAAAATAGCGACTTTAGTCCAAAACTTCACGGGATAACCCTTATCGACAATGATGGGAAGACCGTCTGCATCCAAAACCGCGTTTCCCTCTTTATCGGACTTAATTTCTAGATACTTGGAATAAGCTGGTCTTTCATAGCCAACCCCTTGCTGATAAAACACATCTTCCAGACGATCTGGCCGGACAAACATAGGAATTTCCGCGATAAAATGGGGCACGTGATAACGTCTATCCCGGATAAGCGGCCCGTCAAAAAACCGCTCTTCTTCGACTTTTAGAGGATCCCCGGAAATAGTATAAATAGTTCCTGTGTTGTCACTATTTTCACGGCTAAACACTTTTCGAACCACTTGAGAATCCCGAGCATGGCTGACATGTCCAAGGAGCGTCACGCTTTCAGGAACGATTCCTTGAGGAGCTCTATTTTTCACCCACAAACGATTGATGGTAATGTCCCCGTCTCCATCCTCGGAGGTAGCTCCTAAAATAGTCGTCTTGGGATTACGATTCACAAAACCTAAACTCGTTTTCGAAGGATCTTGAGGAAGCCTAAAGATAAGATCTGTCTTATCCATGATGGATTTTAAATTTCGGCTGATCCATTCCGGCCGCTGAAATTTCATTTTTCCATCGCCATCCTGAATCATTTTCCATGGGGCTTTTTGAATCACAGGAACTTTGGATGTAAGAGTCAGACCGAATTGCTTCTCCCATTGGGTGGTCACTTCTTTTTTAATCTGCTCGGATTCTTCCGTGTTTGGAAAAAGATCAAGGAAACTCTTTAGAGTGATTTTTTCGCTCGCGAAAGCCTCTTCCACAATTTGTCCGTCAGCCGCGATAGAATAGCTATGAGTGACATCCCCCTGTTCATCCCAATCCACTGAAAGAACCTTGGTGTTTGAGCTTTGAGTAAGAATAATCCTCGCGTCTTCATCTCCAGGGATCCGATAATCCGTCCAAGAAAGATGACTATCTTTTAAGGTGGTCACAGCTGGTTGCAGTGCTGTTTCTTCGCTAATCCCCTTCTGCGTAAGTGCTTTTTTATCGCCTGCTGGTATCGCTGAAAAACCGTCTTTACCTAAAACTTGTTTTAAAGTCATAGGCGCAAGAAATGCAACGGAACTGTATTCCTTGCCATCAATAAATAAAGTGGAAGAAACAGGAACTTCATATCCCACAAGATCGGATTTTTCTCCATCATTCACTTCAATGGATTTGTAAGAATGCCCGTACCGACTCCATTCTCTGATTTTTTTACTGATGTGGTACTTTGGAGTCAGAGAAATTTCAAGAGCCGAGCCTTTAAAATTATCGGTTTTTACGGCGTCCGTCGCTTGAATACGCACCCGCATGGAACCATCCGAATTTTTTTCCAAAAGAGTGACTGTCGCGAAAACAACGGTCTGATCCAAATGAGCCGTCTTGACGTCTACTGGGTACATGTCTACGGGTTTATTTAATTCGAGTTCGCCGATTTGAACCAAATACAAATCGCCAATTTTAATCACTGGCGAGGAACTTCCATCCGCAAAAATAAATTCACGCGTTTTTTGTTGATTGGGTTTGTTTTTATCATCCACTGGTTGGATTTTTAAAATCATCCCCGCTGAAGCAGATCCTGAGGTGACTTCGAGATTACTCAAGACAGGACCCTCAAACTGATGAGTTTCATCATTCCAGCGCTGGGCTTGAGATTTATCTTTCTCCTTAAGAAGCGGCGTGGGTACGCCGGTGAAATAATCAATCTCCTTGGTACCCGCTTTAAAAACCGGCGTTAAAGAAGTCCGGTCGCCCGTAAGATCAATAGCATCGAATTTGGGGGTGCCTTTGGGATTTTCAGTATTTCCTAAAGGCTGGGCTTTTAGAATCATTCCCGTCTCAGCAGATCCTCTAAAAACTTCAAGATTAGCTAAAGGAGAACCTTCTAATTGATTAGCTTCGACATTCCAGCGTTTGGCCGGGGATGTATCTCCCTTTTTAAGAAGAGGATTCACCGAACCGGTGAAATAATCAATTTCTTTGGTGCCGGATTTAAAAACAGGCGTCAGAGGAGCGGAGACACCATCCGAGTCAATGGAAACAAATTTTATCTTGCCGGTTGAATTTCCATCCGTTTTTAGAGGATCGATTTGCAGGGACTTTCCATGTTCGCTTTCACTCAGAAGCGTCACGTTCGCCGCAGTTTTTGAATAGTCAACCGCAATAGGCTGAGAAGGGTCGAGATTAATGAGATAAGATGGGGCGGCTACTCCAATTTCAAGGTCATTCATCACCACACTGTCCACCTGTTTCCCGTCAAAACGGGCTTTGGTGATCACATGCTGACGACCGGAAGGTTCGCAAAGCACTTTTTCGTTTCGAATGACGGTGATTTCATCTGCCGCGTAAAATTTGGCTTGGACGATGGCGTTTCCGTCCACATCATAAGTCTCCGTTTGTCCTTGAGAAAGAAGACGACTGGAACCGTCCGTAGCGACAAATCTCTGTTCACTGGAAATCCGACGGCCGAACGCATAAGCGATCGTGGTGACTTTTTTGCCACCTTCGGCGGGATATTCTTGTCTCCGGAGAAGACCCATGGAATCAAAGAAATCGAAACGATGCGAAACTTCTTGATTCACTAAATTGCCGGCCGCATCCGTCTTTTGAACAAATTCTATTTCTTCTACAATCGCCAAACCTTCTTTACTAAAACCTCTTGGGATAGACCGGGAGAGATGCGGCCACTGATTCTCTGTTTTGACATGGAAACGATTGCTCTCTGTTTTGTGTCCGTTTTTGTACTTTACTTCAATGAGAGTTTTATTGCCTTCTTGGGTAGGATCCGATTTGAGAACGATTTTCGAACCTTCAACTTTGGAGTCCCTATCGGGAATTTCCTGTTTTAAAAGATGCCCGGCCGGAGAATGGGTTTCTAAAATAGTAAAAGAGGCTTGGTTTCCGCTTCGATCCAGCACCGGTTGACCGCGACCGTCATACAAAAGAGTGGTATTTTGGCTAATGATATTGCCCTTGTCATCGTGAGCCACTGCCTCGCTATGTCCGTCAAGCCGCTTAACAGACCCATCAGCTGAAATATAAAAAATATCGACCGAAGTCGGTTCATCGGGATATTCAACTTTTCCATACTTTCTTACCCTGAGAATTGACGCTCCGTCCGCCAAAATCTCACGTTGTTCAGAGGCATTGCCGGAGATCAGATCCAAGGTATTTAAAATTGAGGTTGCGAGCGCGTTACTAAAATCCGGCTTGAGCTCACTTTCTTTGAGGGTGTTGCCGTCTTTATCAAAGTAATTGCCATCGGCGTCTTGAAACAAGGTGTGATCTTGCATCTGGAGCTGACCCTGAGCGTCTCTTCCTATTCCCACTCCGTATCCGGACGGATGTTCTACGCCGTTTTCATCGGCTTCATAGGATTGAGTGAATAAAATCTCGCGGGTAGCGGGATCGCGTTTGACCACTTCGGATCTTTTATTGTGTTTGAATGTAACCTTTCCGGATGGCGC
Organism: Candidatus Omnitrophota bacterium; assembly: GCA_023247915.1. Taxonomy (GTDB): domain Bacteria; phylum Omnitrophota; class Gorgyraeia; order 2-02-FULL-51-18; family 2-02-FULL-51-18; genus JAHFFN01. Next base: position 9,858 of record JAHFFN010000002.1, on the reverse strand, counting down.
ATCCACCGAAATGCTGGCCGGATCCACCTCACCATACATGGATCGCAGTTCGCCGAGCGCATTATAAACTTCGACTCTGGCCGGCCGACCTTTACTGGGCTCCGTCAAAACCCAGACGCGTCCAAAAGAATCTTCTTTTGATTTGCCGTCGGCTTCTTTGCCTAAAATAAGTGTCTTTTTGATTTCTACTTTACTTTCTCTATCCACCAAATCCTGAAGCTGTTCGCCGGACGGATTTTTAACAGCTTCATGCCCAAACATATCCGTCAACGCTTCATTGAATTGCGGCTCTGTTAATCCTGTTTGCCGACGGAAAATGTCCTTCATTTCTTCCAGATGCTTGCGCGCGTGAATCAAACCGTAACGGATAACTTCCACCGTACCGTCCGCGTTGTGAATCACATTGTTGTCCGAAGCTTTGTGTAGCTCCTCGAGAATCAAAGCCACCCGCTTGCTATCCGGATTCTCCTTTCGAGATTCCTCCTCAAGACGATCTACAAGATTCCCTAAGTGAGTCTCCAGTGTTTCGCGGGATTTGGAGTAATCTGCCGCGGTCACGAGCGGTTGATTGGGTATTTTTTCGGAGGTTGGGATCAGGGCTCCACCGTCACGGAAAGAAAGTTCATCTTTCAACGCTTCTTGTTTTAGCCCGAGAGGAATTACTTTATCTTTGGAACGAAACGCCAGGCCGGTGCCAAATTTAATCTCCGGCACTTTGTTGAATGGATTTTCTCCGACGGCGCCACCATTTTTCTTGTCTTCAAGCCACTTTTTATACTCTTTCGCGGCTTTTTCATAATCCTCTTGATCTATAATTTTGTTGGTGATGAATTTTTGAGAATTTCTGGCAAATTGCCAAAATTTACCCATCTCTTCATTGATGCCGACGATGTCGTTCAGGCGACGCTTCTCGGGGCTCATGTTTTTATACTCTTCTTTTTGCTGTTCACTGGTAAACGAAACTTCGGACACCAGTCGCGGAAGATCTTTGGGATCCGAATACCCCTTGGTGACGGCTCCTTCTTTGGAAGGATCCATCTTTACCGCGAGAAAATATCTTAAAACAAAATTATTCTTTGAAAGTTGGCGGCTTTCGAAAGGCCATGGGTTTTTGCCTTCTTCGATGATTTTTTTATCAGCGTCCGTGAGATTGGATTCGTAGGCTTTGGCGGCGTCAGGAGCGTTTTCGAAAAATCTCACGATCTTAAAACTACCATCCGCTTCGGAGCGCTCTACTTCCACCGCGTAATAAAATTGACCGGGTTTACCCTGATCTTTCACATCATAGTCTCCAAAACCGCGCACCGCGCCCACACGGTTATAGCCTCTTTGAAGAGCCGCTAAAAATTCGTTTTCAGCGAATACGACATTTCTTCTGGCTTTCTCATATTCATGCACGGTGGGAATTCTGGGTTGTTCAACGATAGGAGCTGAAGGTTTGACGGCTCTCTCCGCTTTGGCTTGTTTTTCTTTAACGATAAACTCTTGGCTGATTTTATCAGCGCGGCTTTCGGCGGAAGGTTGTGCCAGCGGTTGGCGGTCGCCCAACACATCTTTTAATCGTCTCTGATTATTGGTGTAAAAAAGTATTTTGGTATCGATGTGATCTTGCGCTTTGAGGAAATCGGCGTGGTAAACTTCCAAACTTTGGGCGGCGCCATAGTAGGCTTCATTGGCCGCAATAATTTCCGAAGTGGAGTAATTTTCAGGGGAAGTATCTGTCATCTGTTTGGCAGCTTTGTTGCTCTCGTACTTATCAATCGCGATGTCCAGCATGGACACCGCATGATTGTAATCCGAAATGAGCCCGTTCATTTCGCGGGTCACGCGGTCTTTTTCACGTACCGCCCAAAGCTTCGCGTTTTCCGTACGCTTGTCCGCTTGTTTTTTATCGAATCGATCCGCGGTGTTAAACAGAGTGGCCTTAGTATACGCGGGCAAAGTTCCTTCCGAAAAATTGTAACGCGCGACCTTGGTGTTTTCATGAGTCTGGAAAGTGCCTTGCCCCACAACGCGTGTCGTGCCATTCTTTTGCTTATTGTAAAGAAATTGCTGATCGGCGGTGATTTCCTTGTAGATTTGGATGGAATCAGCGGCGCCCACCGTCAAATGTTTGACCGCTTTCCGCGCGATGCGATTGGCATTTTCCTCAGCGCGGATACTCAACTGAGTTCTATTCCCGGTGTCTTCCACACCCCACAGAGCAAGATTTCGTCCGAGTTCCCGTGTATTGTTGAGAGTTTCCTGTGCCGGAGATTCCTGAAGACTCAAACGCGGATCTTTTTCGACCTTTTCTTCAATCGCTTCAATGTCGAGTGAGGGAATAACCACCTTCACGCCCGGCACGCCGGTCATGGCAAAAGACAGATGTTGTTGGCGAAGCGCAAAATTTGCTTTGCGTTTGGCAAGCTCTATCTGGTGATTGTCTATATTTCTGTCCAGTTCCCGGACACGGCCCGCATCGGCCAATGGATTTGATTTTTCAGCGTCTCTCTGAGCTTTGAGATCGCGAATTTCTTGGACAGTCCAAACAATGCCTTTATATTCCGCTTCCTGATCGTGCCATAAATCATTCATGGCTGTGGCTTGCGCGATCAGCGCTTCATTGGCAACCATTTCCGCCTGGGCTTGCACCCACACAGCCGATTGCCTTCTTGCACCGGTAAAAAGATCAATCGTCGCTTCCAAGCCGGCGTCAGCGCGAATCCCTCCCTGCCCTTCCACTTTCTTGGTGGACTTATTAAAATATTCTCTTTCCTGTCCTACCAATACATCGTTAAGAGTAAAAAGTCCGATCGGGGAACCGGCAGGAATATGCATGCCGGCTTCTTGATTCATTACTTTCTGCATCGTATCGCGACCCGGGGTCTCCGCCATGAGGCCGTAATTCACCCGGAAAGTTGCCGTAGAATCTACCCAAGTAATGGCGCCGGGACGACGTTTTTCCTGTGCAATTTTTTCTCTTTGGGATTTGATTTGAGGATTTTCCGACAATCGATCCATTGCCTGGGCAAGAGTCGGCACAACCAGCACTTTTTGCTCTTGAGGAGCCGGTTGATTTTTTTCTTCTGCCGCCAAAAGTGTGCCCGCTTCGATACCTTGTAATTTCAAAGTATCCATAAACCATAGATAATGATTGCGCTCGATCAAAAGATTATTCAAATCTTCCGGTCTGGTCACAATGTTTTGCTGAGTTTCTTGAATCTCCTGATCCAGGTTATTCAAAATGCGACTCACTTCCACCAGAAGTTTTTCAGACGAATCTTTGGCTTGGCGAAGTTCAAAAAGTCTCAGTTCTTGAGTTTTTTGAGCTTGAGTCACCGACATTTGCGCGTCAATTCTTGAAATCTCACTCATGATCTGCCAATTTTTCTGAGTTTCTTGGCGGGCTGTCTTGATTCTGGCGAGATTCAAAACCGGTTCAAAAAGACCCCGATTTAAAAATTGACTGACATCAACAATCAGCCCGGTCGGCCAACCCACTCCTACCGCCGATTTAATCCCTTGTCTGGCTTTGGCGGCTTTAACTTCTTCTTCGGCGAATTTTAGAACAAGATTAGCGCGTTCCACATTGGCGCCAGAATGATAGCCAGGTAAACCTGTCTCAAGAGTCGTTGTAGAAGGAGAGACGGCGAGGCTGATTTGCTCCTCCGGAGAAAGCCCGGAGAGCTCTTTGATGCGAAGTTCTGTCATTTGTGCGGTAAATTTGTAATGCTTTAAAAGGCTTTGGGCTTGCATGAGAAGTAATTCGGCTTCCATCACCGCCAAAGACGAATGTTTGCCGTCATTGATGTCACTCAGATTTTTTTCCAGGATTTTAATATTGTCTTCGAGAGTTTTCATGGCCGCCTGGATGGAATAGTGTTCAAGGCCTGCTCGATAAAGTTCTTCCTTATATAGGCTTTCCAAAGCTTCACGCGCCTTGGCGGCGGCCTGGGGGCCGAGTTCCGCCATAGCCTTCAAGTGTTTGTTTCTTTCTCTTTGAAAATTAGTCCATTCCAGCATCAGTCCACCCGTCACGTATTGGATGGTGCCGACCTGCGCCTGTACCGTCAGGAAAAGACGAGGGTTGGATTCTTTGACTCGAGCCATGCCGGCACTACGCATAAAGTCTTCTTGAAGTCTCGCTTCCTCTAATAGCCAGACATTATGATGGGCGGAAAGCGCCGTTTGAAGCTCTTGGAAAGAACCGGAGGCCTTGCGGATCTTTTCTAGATCTCCTCGAGACGCGGGCGTCGACACATTTTTCTGTGAAAGCGTCAAAATCGCTTCAAAATTTAAATTTTGGAGACTGGGATCGGCCGGCTTGGCAGGTTTGGCGCTTTCTCTGTCTTTTGTAATTTCAAGAATAGCCGTCATTTCTTCAAGGCGAGCAATTTCCTGCCTTAAGCCATAAGCCGTCAACTCCGCTTGCTGGCGGGTTTCATTCAAGACGCCGATGCTTTCGCCTTGCGCCGTCGCCCGACGAATAGACTCCGCTTTTTCAAGCGCTTTTTGTTTTTCTTCAAGCTGTGTTTTGAGATCCTCTAAAGCAGCGCCTTGACGTTGGATGTCATAAGAACGTCTCATCACCTCGGCCGCCAAACGAGCCGTATCAATATCCGTCGTGACCTTGGCGGTTTCTCTGGCGTTCTTAGTGTAACCAAAGTCATAAATTTCCAGGTTGGCATACACCGTCGCTCCACCTCCCTGGTGGCGCCAAAAACCTCCGAGAGCCACTCCGGCACTGTAACGCGGACGGCCGGCGGTAGGTTCTGAAGCTTTGTCAATTTTGACTTGAGCGGCAGCTAATTGGGTTTGATGAGCATTGGTTTGCGCAGGATTAGTTTTGAGGTTTTCAAGCGTCTGGGGATTTGTGCCAATCACCCAAGAATCAAAATAAGTCGGATCTGAAAGTCCAAAACGCTCCTTGATTGTTGATTGGAGATCCACCATCTTTTTATATTCGTTTTCCAGAGTCTCCGCTGTTTTGGCTTCATACAGCAAGTCTTGATTTTGAGTATTAGCGCTACGACGGGCTGTTTTGTCCTCTTCGGTACGCTCCGAGGTTTTGCGCCAAAGTTCAAGAGTCTCATCATAAGCACGCCGCTGATTCCAAAGTTTCAGGTACAAAGCCTTGGCTTCTTTGCGAAGATCCGAAGTGGTGACAGATACTTTTTCGTAGGCAAAATTTAACGCCTCTTTCTGAGCCTTGATGGATGCTCTTGTATGAGAATCAAAACTAAATTCCACGGACAACGTAAAATGTTCCATCCCTCCCGCCACTGCTGAGACGCGAGGTCCGATGCGCTGATAAGCGACTTTTTTGATTCCCAGCTTTTCCATTTGGACTTTATTTAATTCCATGCGCCGTTCGATATTTTGATCGATGTAACGTGAAACAAATTCATCGATTGCCATATGGCTGAAATCGGTACCTTTCAATTTTGTCTGGATGCGGATTTTTTCGAAATCTTCATCTTTCCATTCCGAATTTCCGCGACCGGTATATTTCACCTGAAATTGAAAACCGTCTTTGTCGAATTTGGAGAGTTCTTCCAATCGATAGGTTTTATTACCGACACGGATATGAGTAATTCGTGTGTCATTCGGCTTGGCATCTGCGAGAACAGTAGAAGGACTGAAAAAGCCTTTATCTTCCAAAAACTGAACGGGAACTTCGTGGCCGTTTTTATCGACCACTCTATAAGTGAAATCAAATACCAGATCCGCTTGTTCCGCGAGCTGTTTGGCTTTGGATTCATTACTTTCGCGGCGAATTTCGACGGAGCGATCTTCTCCTGTTTTAGCTGGAGTCACATTCGCTACTGGAGCAGGTTTTGAAACTTTTTCTTCTTGAGGAGGCTCTGTGGTGGTGTTTGCTTTCGCAGGCGTGGTGACAGGAACAACAGGCGCGGGCGTTTTAACTTCTTCGACAGGTTTTCCGGGGCCGGGGCCAGCACCTGAAACTGTTCCACCGGAACCGGAAGCCGCTAACTGCATCTCTACTTGTTGCATCCGGGCATGAATTTCGGAGACTTTAGCTTCGGCGGCGTCGTAACCCTTTTTGCCGAGCAGTCTGTTCGCTTTTTCGGAAGCCTTAATGTCTTCTTTTTTTAAATCTTTAAGCTCGGCCTTCAGCTTCGCTTGTTTATCGACTGCTTTTTTGGCGGCTTCGGCGGCGGCTTTCTTCCTCGCCTCTTCTTCTTGAGTGGTTTTTTCTTTTTGGGCTTTAACTTTCTCCCCTATGGCCGCGATAGCTTTTTCGCCATTTTTATTGGCTTCTGCGTCCGCTTTTACTTTGGCTTGATTGGCAGCAGACTGTTCAGCGTCTTCCTTACGAGCCGCTTCTCGAAGCTCGTTGGCTTCTTTTTCAATTGCCGCAAGTTCCGCTAAACGTTTGGATCTTTGCTCGGCTTGAACTTCTTGGGCAATCCTGTTTCTTTCTGCTTCCTGTGCTTTAAGCGGCTTTGTGTAACCAAGTTGTTTAAAAGCTTTTTCGATCTGTTTGGGTAAAAACTCAAAATCAGCGGAACCCATCACCGGGTTCTTTTTGCCGGAATATTTTTTCTCAAACATCAGCTTGGCGGCTTTGTACTCGTCGGAATTCACGCCGTTGACCACGCCTTCGGCGATCATAATACCAATGATTCTCTTCTTAAGATTCTCGCGAATTTCCGGAGTCGCTGGCGTTTCGACGGAATCTTTTAACTGCTTCACTTCGCGAGCTAATTTCACAGAATCTTTAGTGAAAGGTTCGACGTAGGCAACAAAAGCTTCTTTAGCCTTCTCTTCCTCATCGGCTTTGACGGCTTCTTCACGAAGTTGTTTTGCTTCGGCTTCGAGCGCCGCAAGCTTATCGTTCGTTTCTTCTGCGGGCACGGAAAGAACGCCGGTTGAATTCATGAGCGCAGCCACCATCACCGGCGTATTGGCAGGCAAAACACCGGAAGTATTGGAAGACTTGCGGAGCTTCTCCATCTCTTTCAAGATTTGATCGATTTGTTTGATCGCTTCCGCGGCTGGAATTTGGTTAGACTTACGGAGTTCGCGGATAACTTTGATTTTCTGCTGTAGATCTTCAATGCCCTTATCAATAGGATTTTTTGATTTTTCGGCCTTTTCTTTAGCCTCTTGAGCCGCTTTTTCATCGGCAATGCGCTTGGCCTCCACCGCTTGCTCGGCCGCTATTTTGGCTTCTTGGGCAGCCTTCGCTTCTTGCGCTTTTCTGGCGGCTTCGGCTTCCGCTTTCAAAATGTCTTCTTTGGCTTTGGCATCTGCGGCTGCTTTTTCTTCAGCGGCTTTTTTGACGGCAGCCGCTTGCTCGGTCTCTTTTCTTAAAATTTCTTCCTTGGCTTCTTGGGCAGTCTTTTCATCAGCCGCGCGCTTAGCATCCGCGGCCATCTTGGCGTCCAGTTCAACCTTAGCTTTCGCATCTGCGATTCTCTTTTGTTCCGCCTCGGCTTCCATTTTGGCTTTTTGTTCGTCGTCGGCCTTCTTGGCGGCTTGTTCATCCGCCACTCTCTTCTTCTCTTTCTCTGCTTCAACCTCGGCTTTTTCAGCAGCTTTTCTAGCATTCACATCTAAAATAGCTTCTTGATTGGTCTGGTTTCTCACACGCTCTTCTTCATCGGAACTGCGTTCTGTGAATCGAGCAAATATATTCTGTGCCCATTGGACAGTGTTATGAAGTGCTTCGGTAGAATTACCAATCGACTGGATATCTCTTACTAAACCTTGAAAAAGTCCAAGCATACCGCCATAACCGCCGGCATCCACAGGCTTCACAAAAGTATCCAGGAAACTTCCGGATTCAAAATGGCTGGAATGACCGTGGCTGGCACCTTCGACAAATTCACCAATACGTATCAGGTTTAATTTCACGCCCAACCAATAAGAAACGGCTTCATCAAATAAACCTAACTGATGCAGGAAAGTAGTGATTTCGATGTTCACAATCCACATGGAAGCCCATGATTTTCCTAAACCTTTCCAAATATCTCCACCGCCGATTGTTTTAACACGAGCTTGGCTCTTTAATTCATCGACCACCAATGAAACGACTTTCATCTCTGATTGATTCGGAGGACCTCTCTTTCTCGCAACATCCTCTATAATAAGCGCTTTAATCTGCTGTCTCTGGATATCCGTGGCTCGAATCACTTTTGCCTGCCATGCGTATTGTCTCTGGTCATACGCCAACACCAGGTACAAAATCTGTTTTAGATTGGAAAGTTGTTCATCGGACAAACCGGCCGGAGGGTTTTGAAGAAATCTGATGATTTCATTGGCATCCCAGCTCCAGCGGATATTACTGGGAATCTCCAAGCCAAGCCGTTTTGGAAGATTTTCTGACTGAAGCAACCGTTGGTCAAACAGTGCGTTCCGGTTGTCTTTATTCTTTGCCGCATAACTCCGGACAAATACCGTTAAAAACGGTGAGAGGATTCCTTGGACAGTCAAAGACTGTAGGAGAGTGTGCCAAATCGGGTCAAAAAGAATTCCCGCAAGAACTCCCGCCCAATGAGTAGATTGAGCAAATGGCAAGGCGCCGACGCCGGCATTATGGAGACCCATCTGTAAGAAAGAAAAACCAAAAAGATGGGCTACTCCCGAAAATAAAATCAGAGTCACAGGAATTGAAGCCATTCTCACATAATGTCTTAGCTTAGCTTCTCTTTCTTGCGGCGCGTATTTGATCACAAAAGCCGCGTACAAAATTAAAAGCGGGATCAATAGCCATGGGTTCGTGGCAAGCAACACACCGATCACTTTAATCGCGCCACCGCTAATCACACTGCTGTAAATAAAAAGCTTGGCTCTTTCTCCAAGATAGCGCCATGTGGAGCCAATGAATATGCTCTTATTGGCAATCATGCGGAAATCCTGAAGACGATTTTCAGCCCAATGTTTTACTTTGGCTGAAAAAGGCTTCTTTTCTTTACCTCTAAAAGAGCCTGTCTGCCGAATGATTTCATCTCTTAAGATTCCAACGACTTCGTCTTCGCTCAAATAAGATTTTTGTCCTGCGGGAGTCCAATGATAATTGGCATCGCTTCCCGGGTGGCGGAACCAGAAGCCTTTGACTAAGGGAACGACCCAACGACCCGAAACAACATTCAGCATTCTCTGCGACAACGGCTTTTTAGGGGCTTCCTCCTTTTTTAACCCGGGATCTTTGAGAGGATTGGCGGCATAATGCTTGTCGCGATAGGTGATTTCGTTTTTAGATTCCAGAGAATCGCGAAATGCCAGAGCCCAATCAATATTCTCATCAAACCATCTATCTATCTGCTGTTGATCATAACCATTAAAGTAACCTTGAGCTTTTAAGGCAGTAATAAGTTTTGTCCGAGCCACATCAGAAAGAGCGTATTTTTTGAAAGTTCTCTTTCGATACACTCTATTGCCAATCGAAAAACCTAAAAGATGGGCAGTCCAACGCGCTAGTGCCCGAACAGCGGATAGAAAAATATTTTCAGAAGGTCTGGCCTTTTGTGGCGGAAGTTCCGCTGGAACAGAGCGCCCAAGAACATCGGCATATTGTTTCAACGCAGCTAAAAGATGCTCCTTAAAAAGAAAGTCTGTTTCATTTAATCTGAAAAAATCATCAACCACTTTTTTGGTGTAAGTTTTTTCAAGTTCTTCTATTTCCTTAGCAGAGAACAAAGCTCTGTTGCTACCTTCATAATCTGATAATCGCGCGCCGGCCATTGGCTTAACAGGCAATAAAGCTGGAGCCGCAGAAACCGCTGACAAATTCTGAGCGTCTGCTTCAACAATAACTTCATGGATATTTTCTCCATCCAGCCAATATGTTTTTCCATCAAGACGGAAAACAACCCCTTTATAGATACCCCTAACAGCAAATCCCAATAC
>JAHFFN010000035.1 GCA_023247915.1 Candidatus Omnitrophota bacterium | reverse complement strand
TTCATATCGGCGACAATGTCAGTGTGGGCGCCAACGCGGTGGTGCTTGAAGATGTGCCCGCCAACGCGACGGTGGTCGGTGTGCCGGGACGTATCGCGCGCCGCGAAGGAAAAAAGTTTCAGGCATCAATGTTGATTATTGCAATTTGCCCGATCCTTTAACGCAGGCGCTTGAAAAACTTGAGCATGAGATAAAAGTTCTTGAACATGAACGAAAACATAAAAAAGATTAACTTGGATTTTGCGTTCTCATGCCACTTCGAATTTATAATTCTCTCACCAAGCAAAAAGAAGAATTTAAACCTCTAAACCCTCCCGAGGTTCGCATGTACGTCTGCGGACCCACGGTCTACGACGAGCCTCACATCGGGCATCTCCGCTCAGCCTATGTTTTTGACGTGATGCGCCGCTACCTCGAATATTCTAGCTACAAGGTCAAATTCGTCCGCAATGTCACCGACGTGGATGACAAAATCATTGAGAAGGCTCGCTCGGAATCGCTGAACGCCTCGGATCTTGTGACGTCCACCAAGCTGGTCTCAGAAAAATATTTGAACCTTTATCACGAAGATCTCAAGAAACTGGGAATTTTGGAGCCCACCGTCGAACCTCGAGCCATGACGCATATCCCGCAAATGATCGCTTTGATCAAGACGCTTATTGAGAAAGGCGCCGCTTATCCGCAGGGAGGAGACGTCTATTACAATGTGAACAACTTTTCTGATTACGGAAAACTTTCAAAGCAAAAAATCGAATCCATGTTGGAGGGCGTTCGAAACGAACCCAATGAAAACAAAAAAAGCCCTCTAGATTTCGCCTTATGGAAAAAATCCAAAGAGGGTGAACCTGCCTGGGATAGTCCTTGGGGCAAGGGGAGGCCGGGATGGCATATTGAATGTTCGGCGATGAGCCGTGAGCATCTTGGCGAAACTCTCGATATTCATGGCGGCGGACGTGATTTGATATTCCCTCATCATGAGAATGAAATCGCTCAAAGCGAAGCCTCCACCGGAAAGAAATTTGCCAACACTTGGATTCATCACGGACTTATTACGGTGAATGAACAGAAGATGTCCAAGTCACTGAAGAATTTTATAACACTGAAGCAGGTTGCCGAAAAAAGTTCCAATGGGATCGAAGAACTTAAACTTTTATTTTTAGGGACGCATTACAGTGCACCGTTGGATTATTCCTCAGAAAAGATGGAGATGGTGAAAGCGATTCGTAGCCGATTTGCTTTATTTCTGCAAAAGGCGGAAAGCTGCAATGCAAAATCCTCCAGCAACAGCACTCTAAGAAAGTTTGACACCAATTTTGACGAGGCCATGAACGATGATTTTAATACGCCTCTGGCGATTGCGGTGATGCACGAGTTAGTGGACTATGCTTATGCTGAAAACCAGCCTTCAGTTTTTGCGTCGGCCGCTGATTTGTTCATAACAAAAGCCACGCTCCTCGGGCTTTCTTTTGCCTCCACCGTGGACGAGACGCTTAAAGTTTTTATCGAGGGTCAAATCAAAAAGCGCGAAGAAGCGAAAAAAAACAAAGATTTTAAATTAGCCGATGAAATTCGAAAAGATTTGCTCGTCAAATACAAAGTATCTTTGATGGATTCACCATCTGGAAAAACCAGCTGGATTCAAGATTGATGCGGGAAATTAAGCTAATATAAGGATAAGATGAAAAAAGGCATTCTAATCACACTGGAAGGCGGCGAAGGCTGTGGGAAGTCGACGCAGATCAAGCTTCTTTATGATTATCTAAAGAGGCAGGGGCATGCTGTGTTTTTGACACGGGAGCCGGGGGGAACCAAGATCGGTGACGCGATCCGGGATGTGCTTTTGGATAATCGCAACAAGGGAATGTCGGCTCTTTGCGAGACGCTTCTTTATATGGCTAGCCGGGCCGAGTTGATTCATCAGGTGATCGCTCCTGAGCTTAAAAAAGGAAAAATTGTTTTGTGTGACCGGTGGCTTGATGCGACGGTGGCGTATCAAGGCTATGCGGGTGGCGTGGATGTGGAGTGGATACGCTCGATCGGTAAAACAGCAACACAGGGAATTGTCCCCAATTTGAGTCTTTATTTGGATTTGCCGGTGAAAGCCGGTCTCGCTCGTGCCAAAAAGCGCAAGAAAGCGGATCGCATGGAGTCTAAAGCGCTTCCATTTCATGAAAAGGTGAGACAGGGTTATTTGAAGATCGCCAAGTACGAGCCTAAGCGCTTTCAGGTTTTATCGCTGAAACCTTCGGACACCATCAAAGCGATACACAGCGCTATCCAGCGAAAGGTCTCTCATGTCCTTTGAGGTGTTGAAAGATCAGCCAAAAGTTCTAAACTTTTTTAAGAATGTATTTGCCAGCCATCGCTTGCCGCACGCGCTTTTATTTGCCGGTTCGTCGGGTGCCGGCCAGCGCGACGCCGCGATTTATTTGGCCTCCGCGCTTTTTTGCGCTCAAAAAAAAGGATCGGAGCCTTGCGGCGCTTGCCCCAATTGCAAACGCGTGGCGCTAAACGCGCATCCTGATTTTTTTATCTTGGAGCCCTCGGAAGATTCACAGTTCATTAAAGTGGAAGAGATTCGTGATTTAAAAACTCAAGCGTCCTTCAAGCCGCTGGAAGCTTCGGCCAAGGTTTTTGTGATTGATCCCGCGGACGCGATGAATGATGCCGCTCAAAACGCGCTTCTCAAAACTCTGGAAGAGCCGGAAGGGCATTCCATTTTCATTTTAATCACCTCCGCGATTGAGAAAATGCTCGTGACGGTGCGTTCACGTACACAGACAGTTCATTTTCTTCCCAGACCCAAAAATTATGAAGAGGATGTTGAGTTTGCGGCGTTAAAACGCGAAGCCTTGGCGTATCTTGAAGCGGTGGATGATCATCCGTCCCGTGCGGCGGCCATCAAGACTCCGGATTTTTTGAGGCTGGAACGTGAGTCGCTCGTGGGACTCTTGGACGTGCTCATCGATTATTTCCGCGAAGTGTTGATTTTGCGCGCCGGGGCCGGCGAGATGCTGGGATTTGTCGAGGAGCGAGCCTCCAAGGAAAAATCAGCCGGACTTTTGGACGAAGACGCGTTGATCGACCGCATCGAGCTTTTGTCGGAATTTAAGGAAAAAGTTTCTGAAAATGTGAGCTTAAAATTGGCTTTAAATGTGCTTTGGGATGAGATTGTTCAGCGAAAGAAGGCTTATGTCTCGTAAACGTTATTATCTGACCACCCCGCTTTATTATGTGAATGCCAAACCGCATATCGGCCATTCGTACACCAATATCGCCGCCGACGCGCTGGCACGTTTCAAGCGGCTCACCTTAGGCAAAGACAATGTTTTGTTTTTAACGGGCACGGACGAGCACGGACAAAAAATCGACAAGGCCGCGCAAGCGGCGGGAATGAACCCGAAAGAATTCACGGACAAAATTTCTCTCACATTTCGTGATCTTTGGACGACACTCAATATTTCGTACGATGATTTTATTCGCACCACGGAGCCCCGGCATAAAGAGGCGGTTAAAAAAGTCTGGATCAAGCTGGATAAAAAAGGCGAGATTTATACGGCGATTTATTCCGGTTACTACTGCACGCCTTGCGAAACTTTTTTGACGGACGAAACGGTGCGCAATCTTGCCGCCGAAGGAAAGAAGATTCTCTGTCCGGAGTGCCAGCGGCCTGCCGAAAAAATCGAAGAGAGTAATTATTTTTTCAAGCTTTCTAAATATCAAGATTGGTTGATCGAAAGAATCGAGAAGCAAGACCAGATGACGATTCTTCCGGACACGCGCCGGAATGAAGTGCTTGGTTTCTTACGAAACAACAAATTGCAGGATCTCTGCGTGTCCCGCCCTAAGAACCGGCTGGCGTGGGGGATTGAATGCCCGCTCAGCGCGGAGCATGTGACCTATGTGTGGTTTGACGCGCTGGTCAATTATATTTCCGCCTGCGGTTACGGCGACGAAGCGGCGAAAGAAAAATTTGCCAAGTGGTGGCCGGCGGATGTGCATATCATCGGCAAAGACATTTTGCGTCATCACGCGATTTATTGGACAATTATTCTTCACGCGTTGGATTTGCCCTTGCCCAAAATGATTTTCGCGCATGGCTGGTGGGTGCAGGGCGGGGAAAAAATGTCAAAGTCGTTAGGCAATGTCGTGGATCCGGTGGAGGTCGTCAAAACTTTCGGGGTGGATCCGTATCGCTACTTTCTTTTAAGAGAAGCGCCGTTTGGACAGGACGGAACTTTCTCCGAAGAAGCGCTAACCTTACGTTTTAATACGGATCTGGCGAATGATCTTGGAAATCTTTTACACCGGTCGCTGACGATGTGCGAAAAATATTTTAATGGAGAGATCCCGGCCGGAATTTCTTCGGCTTGTCCGGGACGATTGAGAAATGAAGTGGATCATTTGCCCGACGCGCTCAAAGCCTCCATGGAAAAATTAGATTTCTCTTTGGCGCTTGCCACGATATGGCAGCCGATCAGCATTGCCAATAAGTACATTGAAGACTCCGCTCCTTGGACTTTGGCGAAACAGGGGAAGCAGGATGAACTCAAAATTGTGATCGTGGCACTTCTGGAGACATTGAAAGTAGTTTCGCAGGCTGTCTGGCCTTTTATGCCCGCGACCGCCGAAGCGATTTGGAAGCAGTTGGGCATTGAAACGCCTATGGATCAGGCGCCTTTTCAGAACGGCCTCTGGGGATTTTTCCAAAATGGCGGCAAGGTCGCCAAGGGCGCTCCGCTTTTCCCACGAATCGACACTAAGAAACCCTGATTTATGGAAGCCTACCTAGATTATAACGCGACATCGCCCATCGATCCGCGAGTGGCGGAGGCGATGAGACCTTATTTGGAGTCGACCTTCGGCAATGCGTCCAGTTTTCATCAAAAAGGGCAGGCGGCTCGCCATGCGGTCGAAACGGCTCGTGAGAAAATCGCTGAAATGTTGCAGGTAGAGCCGGGAGACATTATTTTTACTTCCGGTGGCACGGAGTCTGACAATCTTGCGGTGCGCGGTGCGGTGATGGAACATATGCTCAAGCGTCGTCATTTGGTTGTCTCGACCATTGAGCATCAGGCGGTGCTGTATGTGGCCAAACATTTGGAAAAGCGGGGAGTGCGCGTCTCTTACGTGCCTGTCGACGCAAACGGTGTTGTGAATTTGAAGGCGTTAGAGGGAGCCGTGACCGATGAAACGGCGCTTGTCAGTTTGATGCATGTGAATAATGAGACCGGCGTGATTCAGCCGATTGAAGAGGCGGCGAAAATCGCCCATGCCAAAGGCGCTTATTTTCATGTGGATGCGGTGCAGTCGTTTGGAAAGCTTCCGATTCACCCGGAGGAATTAGGGATCGATCTTTTGACTATTTCCGCGCATAAAATTTGTGGTCCTAAAGGCGCCGGCGCCTTGTACCTTAAAAAAGGTGTTAAAATCCAAGCGCTTCTTCACGGCGGCCACCAGGAAAAAAATATCCGCCCCGGCACTGAAAATGTCGCCGCGATCGCGGGTTTCGGCAAAGCGGTAGAGCTTTTGGGTCAAACGCCCGCAGAGGAACAGTCCCGCGTTCGAAAGCTTCGCGACCGGCTCCACGAAGGATTAAAAAAATCAGTGCCGGATATTCGCTTAAACGGCGACGAATCCAAAAGAATTTATAACACGCTCAATCTTTCGTTCCCCGGTCTCGACGGCGAAACGCTTCTCATGAACCTAGATTTGAAAAATATCTATGTATCGACTGGCTCGGCTTGCACGGCAGGTTCGGTAGAACCTTCTCATGTTCTTTTGGCAATGGGTCTTGAGGAAAAACTGGCTCGCGCCGCCATCCGTTTTTCCCTCGGCCGCTTCACCACGGAAGCAGAAATTGAATACGCAATTCAAGAAATACCGAATATAATAACCAGATTAAGAAAATCTTCCACGGTGAAGAAGAGTTAAATCTAATATCTAGCGGCATGGTTTGGCAAACTTTGCCGTAGGAGGGCGCTGATGGCAGGCGCGCCCACGGATTGGATTTCACACGATGCGCGCCGAATCAATGAGTGAAGGTCGCCTCGGAGGGGCGACCGAACGTCCCGACGAAGGCAAAGTTTGCCAGACCATGCCGCCCTAAATAGAACAGGATTCAATTTATGCTGATCGACACGCATTGCCATTTGCATTTTGACGCGTTTGACGCGGATCGTGACGCGGTGATTGCTCGCGCGCGAGAGTTTGACGTGAAATATTTGGTGAACGTGGGCACAGACCCCGCGACCAACGAAGCGGCCTGGAAACTATCCGAGTCCGACCCCTTTATTTTCCACACCGCCGGCCTCCATCCGCATCACTCCAACGAAATCACTGATGAAGGATTTACAGAGCTTGAGAAATTTGTTGAAGAGAAGGATCCCTACGCAATCGGAGAGATCGGACTCGACTATTTTAAAAGCGAAGCGTCTCCGGAAATTCAAAAAAAGAGATTTATTCAAATGATCGCGCTGGCTCTTCGCCGCGAGTTGCCTGTCATCGTGCATTCCCGAAACGCTTTTGACGACACATTGGCGATTTTGAAATCAGAGGGGAAGGGAAAGCTGAAAGGCGTCATGCATTGCTTTTCTTATGACACAGAGTCTCTCAAAAAGCTTTTAGACATCGGTTTTTTAGCGTCTTTTACCTGCAATCTTACCTTTAAGAATGCCGGAGCGCTGTTGGATGTCGCCAAAGTCGTGCCACTTGACCGGATGATGCTGGAAACCGATTCGCCGTATCTGGCGCCTCAAATTTATCGCGGCAAGCGCAATGAACCGGCCTGCCTGACTCATCTGGCTCAATATTTGGCCGAATTGCGCGGAGTTGACGTGGAGACCTTGAAACGTCACACCTCGGACAACGCGGTGCGCTTTTTCGACTTGCCTCCTTATCATGAGTCTTGATCGATTTCGAGTTCTGATCCGCGAAAATAATTCGACCGCGTGGATGCTCATCACCATCCTTCTTATTCATTCCACGTTTATGCTGTCCGATGTTTTGCTTGGAGAAGCACATAAGGCAAATTTCCATCCCAAAAAAATAGATTCGTTTTCCAAGACTCAGATCAAAGACAAAGAATTGCGTTTTGTGGAAAATGTCCAAAAGCGGCCGCGGCTTCTCAAGATCGTCGTGTTTGTCGCCCTCTTTCTTTTGATAGGAGGGCTTTTTTTGGATGTCTATTTCGCTTCGAAAGTCCTAGGCGGTGAATCATGGATCTCCAATCATTTTCTTTCGGGTCCCGCCCGTTGGGGGATACGCGAGCTGATACAGCTTTTTACGTTTTTATTTTTTATTGAGGCTGTGCTGTTATTTGTGGAAGCGCTGGCCAATTCCTTTTTGGATTTGAAAACGATGCCCGGCGATTTGGTTTTAATGGGCAATAGTCTTTTTCGCGATGCCGCGGTCGCTGTGGCGGTGCTTTGGACGGTTCAAAAGAAATTTGGTCAAAAACTATCCGATCTGGGACTTAATTTTCATCAGTGGATCAAGAGTGTTTGGACTGGCCTGACCGGTTATGTGGCGATTTTACCGCCGCTTTGCCTGATTCTTTTTATGACGGCGTTGGCGGCGAAGGTGTTTGCCTTTGAGCCCGAGCCTCAGGCGGTGGTACAGATTTATTTGAAAGATTCTTCTCAAAGATATCTTTTATTTTTCACTATTTTTGTCGCCGTCATGGGACCGATGTTTGAGGAGATTTTTTTTAGGGGATTTCTCTATAAAGGCCTTCGCGAAAAGCTGGGAGTCCGGAACGCGGCGTTTTTTTCCGCCGCTCTTTTTTCAGCGATGCATATGAATTTGATCGCTTTTTTCCCGATTTTTTTTCTGGGATTATTTTTAGTGTATCTTTACGAAAAAAGCGGGACGCTCGTGCCCTCAATGACAGCACATATCACGCACAATCTTTTAATGGTTTGTTTTACCTTGTGGTTTAAGAGTGTGTCCGCATGAAAAGCGAATTTGGGCTTATCGAAAAAATTAAAAAGGATCTTGGCAGGCAAGCGGGGGTCACTCTGGGAATCGGGGATGACACGGCGGTGCTTCCCGGAGATTCCAAGAAAGATATTTTATTTACGACTGACATGCTGATTGAGGATAAGCATTTTCGTTTGTCGGAGGCGACCCCTTACGAGATCGGGTGGAAGGCATTGGCGGTGAATGTGAGCGATATCGCGGCGATGGGTGGGATGCCCACACAGGCGGTGATCGCGGTGGGATTGCCGGCGGACTTGCCTGAAAATTTCGCGATGGAATTGTACAAAGGTATTAAAACACTGGCGCGTCGTTTTAAGATCTCGATCGCCGGAGGCGACACCAATGCTTCAGACAAAGTGGTGATCTCCATCGCTCTTTTAGGAGAAGTCAGAAAAAATGCCTGGGTACCGCGTTCAGCCGCCCGCATCGGCGATATTATTTTTGTCACGGGATCGCTAGGAAATTCCTACGCCAGTAAAAAACATCTGCGTTTTATCCCGCGCCTGGAAGAATCTCAATTTTTGACAAAGAATTTTAAGGTTCACGCGATGATGGATATTTCGGATGGCCTGGCTTCGGATATTCATCGCCTAACACGGGCGAGCGGGGTAGGAGCTTTTATCGCGGAAGATTCAGTGCCGATGACGAACCCAGGGCTTGGTATCCAGCGGGCTTTAACCGACGGCGAAGATTTCGAGCTTTTATTCACCATGACTCCCAAAGAAGCGGCACGGCTGACATTGGATGTGCGGACTCGAAAATTAACCCCTTTTCACCCTGTCGGAAAGATTGTAAACTCCAAGCATGGCATTCAGCTTGTGAATCTAAAAGGAGTTTCGGAGCCGCTTCTTGAAGAAGGCTTTGATCATTTTCGATGAAAATTATTACCAAATCCTCCTCCGAGACGAAAAAAATCGGGAAAAAAATTGGAGCCAAGCTTAAGGCCGGGGATGTGGTGGCTTTGTTTGGAGAACTGGGGGCGGGCAAGACGACCTTGGTGGGAGGAATCGTGGAGGGTCTTGGGGGAAACGCTCAAGACGTTTCGAGCCCGACTTTTTCTTTGGTCAATGAATACAAGGGACGGCATAAAATTTTTCATATGGACTGGTATCGCCTTAAAAAATTAAAGGGCAGTGATGCGGCGATGATTCAAGAGTATTTCTCGAAAGAACATATTGTCTTAATTGAATGGCCGGAACGCGGGAAAGATTTGCTTCCAAAAAAGCACATGGAAATATTTTTGGAGCATCAGAATGAAAATCAACGCCGGTTATCGGTGACAACGGCATGAATATTTTAGCCATCGATACTTCGAGCGAAGTGCTGAGCTTGGCGCTTTTGATCCAAGGCAAAAAAATTGTTGAAACGCGCTCTTCGGGATTTACCCGGCATTCGGAGGCGCTGGCACCGGCGGTCGAGAAATTTTTAAAGAAGCAGAAAATAAAATTGGAAAATATCGACGGATTTGCGGTGGGTTTGGGCCCGGGGTCGTTCACGGGACTTCGTGTGGGAGTCAGCTTCATCAAAACGCTGGCATTTGCGTTGAATAAAAAAGCGGTGGGCATCTCCAGTCTTGAAGCGATCGCGGGGGGTGTGATCCGGGGCGATGAAACGGTGGCGGTGGTGTTGGACGCTAAAAAAGAAAAATTTTATGCGGCGGTGTATGGGCAGGCACAAGGCCTGCCCCTACGGAACATTCATAAACCGTTTATCGGAACGATGCCGGAAATTATCAAAAAGGCCGGAGAGGGTGCGCGCGTCGTAGGCCATGGCGAACATTTTCCCAGTGCCGCCTACATTGCTTCACGGGCGAATGAGCTTTTTCAGCAAGGAAAATTCACGGATCTATTAAAGTTAGATCCGGATTATCTTCATCCCAGGGATTGCAACGCCACCAGGCCTGCAAAAATAAAAATATGAAATCATCGCTTGTCTGGGCTGAAATTGATTTAAAAAAACTGCGCAATAACCTGCGCTTGATTCGCTCGCGCTTGGTAAAGTCTGGCGTGGAAATCCTAGCCATCATCAAGGCGGACGCCTACGGACATGGGATGAATGAAGCGGCCAAAATATTTTACGCTGAAGGGGTTCGATTTTTTGGAGTCGCCAGCCTCGAAGAGGCGATCACCCTTCGAAAAACTTGTCCGACCGCGCGGATTTTGGTGCTCGGCGCTTTTCACGGGGAGCAGATCGAGATTTATTTCAAAAAAAACATCACGCCGACGATTTCTTCCGCGGAGGACGCGCGCGGTCTTGAAAATTATTTGAACTCAAAAAATAAAAAAATGAAGATTCATTTAAAAATCGACACCGGCATGGGACGCTTTGGTGTTTGGCATGAAGATTTGGAGTCGCTTCTGATTGAACTCAAAAATCAAAAGTCTCTGGAAGTGGAGGGCGTGTACACGCACTTTGCCAATGCGGATCATGCCGAAAAAGCGCGCACCACGCAACAGCTGTCGCATTTCAATCGTGCGCTTTTGTCCGTCAAGCGCGCCGGGATATTTCCCAAATACATTCATGCCGCCAACAGCCTAGGCATTCTTCGTTTTAAAAATGCGCATTTCAATATGGTGCGACCCGGAATTATTTTATATGGGATGAACCCAGTGGGCGGGGGAACCCCGCCCCTACCAAAGGGCATTCAACCTATTTTATCCTTAAAGACTCGCATCGCGTTTTTAAAGACGGTTGAAAAGGGTCGACCCATCAGTTATGGTTCGACATACCGAACGACAGGCAAAACAACCATTGCCACGCTTCCGATTGGCTACAGCCATGGCTACAAAGTGGGTTTTTCCAATAAAGCCTCCGTGATTATTCGTGGCAAGCGCTGTCCGGTGATCGGGCGCGTCACGATGGATCACACGCTAGTGGATGTGACTGGCGTGCCTGGGGTTAAGCGTTGGGAGGAGGTTACCTTGATCGGTGGAAACGGAGGCGCTCGCATTCGCGCCGAGGAATTGGCCGCATTTATTCAGAGTATTTCTTACGAAATCACCTGCTCTATCCACAGTCGTATCCCGCGTGTTTATATTGGACAAGCCCACCGTCCCTGAGTTATAATACGGTTTCTCAATTAAACACTTTAAGCGTAACCCGCTTCCTTTAGATGGCTTAAAGGGCGGGGTTTATTTTTTTCTAACTCATTATATGGGGAAATGTTATGGCCGAAATGACAGGGGCTCAAGCAGTGGTGGAAGCGTTCTCGAAAGAGGGCGTGGAATATGTGTTCGGACTTCCCGGCGGAGCTTGCTTACCGCTTTTTGACGCGCTTTATGATGCAAAATTTAAAGTAATCTTAGTTCGCCATGAACAAGGCGCGGTTCACATGGCCGAGGGTTATGCCCGTTCGACGGGACGCCCCGGCGTCGTCGTCGTGACTTCCGGTCCCGGCGCGACCAATACCGTCACCGGCATCGCGGACGCGTACATGGACTCTATTCCTTTGGTCGTCATCACCGGCCAGGTCAAATCTTTCCTCATTGGAAATGACGCGTTTCAAGAAGCGGACGTTACCGGTATTACACGCCCGATCACCAAGCATAATTATTTGGTGAAAAATGTGCAGGACTTGCCGCGCATTATCAAAGAAGCTTTTTATATCGCCACGCATGGCCGTCCGGGTCCGGTGCTCATCGATTTTCCGTCCGACGTGAGTTTGGCGAAATTGGATTTTAAATATCCGGACACGATCAATATTCGCGGATTCAAACCCGTGCTTCAAGGGCATTTAGGCCAAATTAAAAAAGCGGCCAAGATGATCGAAGAGTCCAAGCGTCCGGTGATTTATACCGGCGGCGGCGTCATCATCGCGCAAGCGGCTAGAGAATTAATTGAGTTTGTCGAAAAAACCAAAGCGCCTTGCACCAATACCTTGATGGGTCTTGGCGGTGTTCCGGGGACACACCCTCTTTTTATGGGCATGCTCGGGATGCACGGGACGGTGTACGCCAATCGCGCAGTGCATGAAACCGATCTTTTAATCGCGGTCGGCGCGCGTTTTGATGACCGTGTGACAGGCGACCTTAAAAAGTTCGCGCCTAACGCCAAAATTATTCACATCGACGTTGATCCGTCGGCCATTTCTAAAAATGTGAAAGTGGATGTGCCGATTGTGGGTGACGTGAAGCAGGTGTTGACCGAGCTTAATAAAATCGTGGGCGCGGCAGACACGGCGGCATGGCTCAAAGAGATCGAGAAGTGGAAAAAGGAAAGCCCGCTCCGTTATAAAGACGATGACGCGGGTATTCGTCCACAATACGCGGTGCAGAAACTTGCCGAGATTTTGGGCAGCGACGCGATTGTCTCGACGGACGTGGGACAACATCAGATGTGGGCGGCTCAGTATTATAAAGTCAACGGACCCAATCAGTTTTTGACCAGCGGTGGACTTGGGACGATGGGCTATGGATTGCCGGCCGCGATTGGCGCGCAGTTTGCGTTTCCCAATAAAACGGTGGTTTGTATCACCGGAGACGGTTCGATTCAGATGAATATTCAGGAAATGGCGACAGCCGTGCTTCACAAACTTCCCGTCAAGATCGCGATCTTGAACAATAATTATCTGGGCATGGTGCGCCAGTGGCAGGAAGCGTTTTACAATCACCGCTATTCCAGCTCCACAATGTCGGGTAATCCTGATTTTGTGAAGTTGTCGGAGGCTTTTGGCGGCGCCGGTTTCCGTGTCACGAAAAAGAGTGAGGTGGAGAAAGTTATCCGCGAAGCCAAGGCGATCACGGATCGTCCCACGATTATCGATTTCGTCGTCAAAGAAGAAGAAAACGTTTATCCGATGATTCCGGCTGGACGCTCCTTTGAAGAAATTATGGATATGGCCTAATTTATGAAGCTAATGAGGAGATTTTAAATGGCAGTTCATGATGTTACGCCGGTAGAAGAGCGGATTTTATCCGTACTCGTTGAAAACCGGTCGGGGGTTTTGTCGCATGTGGTCGGACTTTTTTCGGCGCGCGGGTACAATATCGATTCGCTCGCGGTAGGAGAGACTGAAGATCCTACGATGTCCCGCATCACGCTGGTGTCTCGCGGCGACCAAAAGACGCTCGAGCAGATCAAGAAACAGCTCAACAAATTGATCGACGTGATCAAGGTGCAAGACTTGAGTGAGGAAGAATTTATCGACCGCGAATTGATGCTGGTGTAATTAAAAAATTCCGCCAAAGTCAAAGAGGCTCTCAAAGGGCTTCTGGGCAAATACCGGATGCAGATCGCGGAAGAAAACAGCGATATTCTCGCGCTGGAATGCACCGAGAGCCGTGAAAATACCAAAAAATTGTTTGAACAATTAAAAGCGTTGGGCATTCTTGAAATCGCGCAAACCGGCGCGGTGGCATTGTCCAAACGCATTCCCAAAGACTAAAGGAGATCTAAAATGGCAAAAATTTATTACGATAAGGACGCGGATTTATCTTATTTAAAGGGTAAAACGGTGGGCGTGATCGGCTACGGCATTCAAGGTCGCGGTCAGGCGCTCAACTTGCGTGATTCCGGGATCAATGTGCTTGTGTCTCAGCGCCCCGGCGGACCCAATTATGACATGGCAAAAAAAGACGGTTTTACGCCGCTCGAAGCGGGTGAGCTTGCCAAGCGTTCGGACGTGATTATTATTCTCGCGCAAGATCCTTTGCAGGCGGAAATTTATAAAACGTCGGTCGCGCCGCATTTGACCAAGGGCAAGGCGCTCGCGTTTTCGCATGGTTTTAATATTCATTTTAAACAAATCGTTCCTCCCAAATTTGTGGACGTGTTTATGATCGCCCCCAAAGGCCCCGGCAGTCTGGTTCGTCGACTGTATGAAGAGGGCAAGGGCGTTCCGTGCCTCGTCGCCGTGTTCCAAGACGCGACCAAGCATGCCAAGGACGTGGCTCTGGCGTATGCCAAGGGTCTGGGCGGCACCCGCGCGGGCGTGATTGAAACCACGTTCAAAGAAGAGACGGAGACGGATCTTTTTGGCGAGCAAGCGGTTCTGTGCGGCGGCACTTCGGAGTTGATCAAGGCCGGATTTGACACGCTGATTCAGGCGGGTTATCAGCCCGAGATCGCTTACTTTGAGTGCCTGCATGAGCTCAAGTTGATCACGGACATGATTTACGCCACCGGGATCCAAGGAATGAGAAAGCGCGTTTCCGACACCGCCGAATACGGAGATCTGACTCGCGGGCCGAGAGTGGTGAATACCAAGACTCGCGCCGAAATGAAAAAAATGCTTAAGGAGATTCAAAACGGGAAATTCGCCAAAGAATTTCTGGCGGATTACAAAAACGGAAAAAAGAATTTTAATAAACTACGTCAAGCCGGTGACAAGCATTCGATCGAAGCAGTAGGAACGAAGCTGCGCGGCATGATGAAATGGCTCTAGATAGCGTAGAGCGGATAGCGTTTAGCGTATAAAAATCTGGTTTTTCCTAAACGCCATACGCTAAACGCTATGCGCCAAAATTTAGGAAAAAATTATGAACGATGATAAGCGGATTTTCATATTTGACACGACGTTAAGGGATGGGGAGCAATCGCCGGGAGCCAGTCTCGACGAAAAAGGGAAGCTTGAAATTGCTCGCCAGCTCGCGGAACTCCGTGTAGACATTATCGAAGGTGGTTTCCCCATCACCTCGCCTGGCGACGCCCTCGCCGTCAAAAAAATCGCCAAAGAAATCAAAGGTCCGACGATCTGCGCGCTCGCGCGTACGATTCAAAAGGACATCGATGTGGCGCTTGATTCGCTCAAGCCAGCCAAAAGATCGCGGCTTCACGTCTTTATCGCAACCTCGGCGATACACCGCCAGTACAAACTCAATAAAGCCAAGCACGAGATCATTCGTATCGCGACTGAGTCGGTTAAGTATGCTCGCAATCGTATCGGCGAAGTAGAGTTTTCGCCGGAAGACGCCTCTCGCACGGAGCCGGAGTTTTTGTATCAAGTGCTCGAGTCGGTGATCGATGCGGGCGCCACGATTCTCAATATCCCTGACACGGTTGGCTACACGACGCCATTTGAATATGGGAATTTGATCAAAGGCATCTTTGACAATGTTCCCAATATCCAGAAAGCGATTGTGAGCGTGCACTGTCATAATGATTTGGGATTGGCTGTCGCCAATTCGTTGGCCGCGATTAAGTTTGGCGCGCGTCAGATCGAGTGCACCATCAACGGTATCGGTGAACGCGCCGGCAATGCCGCGATGGAAGAAATCGTGATGGCGCTCGATACCCGCGGGGATATTTTTGGCGGGCGATACACGAATATTCGTCGCGATCAACTTTGCAAAGCCAGCCGCTTGGTAAGCGCTCTCACCGGCATGGTGGTTCAGCCCAACAAAGCGGTGGTGGGGAAGAATGCCTTCACGCATGAGTCGGGGATTCATCAAGACGGACTTTTAAAACTCCGCAAAACTTATGAAATCATGCGTCCTCAGGACGTGGGTTTTGGCGAGACCAAGTTGGTGCTCGGAAAACATTCCGGGCGTCACGCGCTTGAAAATCGTTTGTTGAAACTTGGTTACAAATTACACGCCAAAGAACTCGAGAAGGCATATAACGATTTTAAAATCCTCGCGGATAAGAAAAAAGAATTATTCGATGAGGATATCGAGGCGCTTGTGGACACACAACTCGCGTCGGTTCCTAAAACTTATGAATTGATTCATTTATCCGTCGCGACCGAAAGCGGGAAGGATCCGCGCGTTTCGCTTCGCCTCAAGTATAAAGGAAAGATTTTGAGCGCTGAGGGCACCGGCAGTGGTCCGGTCGATGCCGCCTACAAGCTTGTCGACAAATTGATCAGCCGGAAAGTGAAACTCTTGGATTATTTGATCAAGTCCGTGACGGTCGGAAAAGACGCGCAAGGCGAAGTGACGGTCAAGGTCGAAGGGGATCTTGGAAAAGTTATCACCGGCCAGGGCTTGAGCACGGATATTATTGAAGCGAGCGTGAACGCGTATTTGGACGCGATCAATAAGATTTTGTACCGCTCGACCAGTTCCAAAAAAGGCAGTGCCGCTCACGGGGTCTGACCCCGTCTGCCCCATGCCAGCCCAATCTCCTAAGATAACCGTAGACGCCGAAACAGCGCTCTACGGTATTTTTGGTAACCCTGTCTCGCACACGCTGTCTCCGCTGATTCACAACACGATGTTTCAGTCGCTGGGCATCAATGCCGTGTACCTGGCATTTGAAGTGGAGAAAAATTCCATCGCGCTCGCGTTTGAAGCGATGAGGGGAATGGGCATGCGTGGCGCGAACCTGACCATTCCTTTTAAAGAAGTCGCGATTGAATTTATCGACGAAATCCCGGAAGATTTGGATCGCAATGTTGGCGCGATTAACACCGTAGTCAATCGTGACGGCCAGCTTTTTGGATACAACACCGACGCGCCCGGATTTTTGACGGCGCTGGCCGACGAGCTTAAATTTAATCCTGAAGGAAAAAATATTTTGGTTCTGGGCGCCGGTGGAGCGGGGTTGGGAGTGGTTTCCGCGTTGGCGCGCGCGCATGCCGAGAGAGTCTGGGTGCACAATCGTACCGTGGAACGCGCTCA
>JAHFFN010000034.1 GCA_023247915.1 Candidatus Omnitrophota bacterium | reverse complement strand
ATAGAAAGGCGTGAGCGCTTTGCGAAGCGCTTTGTCGAGCGCGTTCACCGGGCCGTCGCCGGTCACCACCGCCTCATTTTCCTTTTTGCCGACATGAAGCGCGACCGTGGCCGTTGCCTCGGGCGCTTGATCGCCGATATTTTCGGCGGAAACACGCACTTTTTTAAATTCAAAGAATTTTTTACGTTTTCCGGTGACTTCCTGCACCAAAAGCTCAAAACTCGCTTCGGCGGCCTCGTACTGGTAGCCTTCATTTTCACGCTCTTGAATCACTTCCAAGATTTTACGCGTTTCAGGCGAATCTTTTTTCAAATCAATCGCGAGTTCTTTGGCCTTGAGCGTGATATTGGTTTTTCCGCCGAGCTCGGACACCAGAAAACGGCGATGATTACCTACCAACGCGGGATCGATATGCTCATAAGTGATTGGATTTTTCATGACGGCATTGATGTGGACGCCGCCTTTGTGCGCGAAAGCGCTCTGTCCGACATAGGCCTGATTCCGAGCCTGAGTCATATTGCTGATTTCGCTGACATAGCGCGCCACTTCCGTAAGCTCTTTGAGTTTGGCGGCCGGTAAACAATGATAGCCGAGCTTAAGTTGAAGATTAGCGGTGGCGGTCAAAAGATCCGCGTTGCCGCAGCGCTCCCCGTAACCATTAATAGTTCCTTGCACATGCACAGCGCCCGCTTCCACCGCGCTGATCGCGTTGGCCACGGCCACACCCCCGTCATTGTGTGTGTGAATCCCGAGTGGATGTTTGATATGCGCATGCACTTCAGTCACCGCTTTAAAAATTTTGGAGGGCATCGAACCGCCATTGGTGTCGCAAAGAACGAGCACCGACGCGCCGGCATTCATCGCGG
Source organism: Candidatus Omnitrophota bacterium (assembly GCA_023247915.1). Taxonomy (GTDB): domain Bacteria; phylum Omnitrophota; class Gorgyraeia; order 2-02-FULL-51-18; family 2-02-FULL-51-18; genus JAHFFN01. The sequence goes on along the minus strand of JAHFFN010000034.1, from coordinate 15,843 downwards.
TCTCAAGCGTCTTCAGCGCGTACGCGGGATTATGAAAATAGCCGTCGAAGAAATGTTCGGCATCATAAATCACTTTTTTACCCTTGGAGCGCAAATATTTCACGGACTCGTGAATCATGCGGATATTTTCCTCGAGCTCCGTACGAAATACTTCTTTGACGTGAATGTCCCAGCTTTTTCCAAAAATGGTGATCGCGGACGTATCCGCAGCTAAAAGTCCGCGCAAATTATCGTCTTCGGCCGCTTTAGAACCAGCCTTCATGGTGGAACCAAAAGCCACGACTTCGGCGTTCTTGAGCTTCACTTTTTTGATTTCTTCAAAAAATGCGATATCTTTAGGGTTCGCGCCGGGCCAGCCGCCCTCAATGTAATGGAAGCCGAGCTCATCGATGCGTTTGGCAATCATGAGCTTGTCTTGAACCGAAAAGGAAAGGCCTTCCCCTTGCGACCCATCACGTAACGTCGTATCGTAAATCTCTATTTTTTTATTCGTCATAAATTCTTTTGTTTATTTCTTTTTCCCGAGTTCGAATTTATCATGCAAGAGCTTCACCGCTTTTTCCGCGTCCGTTTTCTTGACCACGCAGGAAATTTTGATTTCGCTGGTCGAAATCATCTCAATATTAATCTTGTTTTGTCCAAGCACTTCGAACATTGCCGCGGCGACACCCGCGTGGCTTCTCATACCGATACCCACCACGGACACCTTGGCTACATTCAAATCCTGAGTGATTTCTTTCAAGCCGATTTTCTTAGAAATCTTTTTTAAGGAATTGACCGCGTGCGACGCTTCGGTCTTGGGCACCGTGAACGAGATGTCGGTGGCTGCCATCTTCCCGATATTTTGAATAATCATGTCGACGTTAATCCCCGAGTCCGCGAGACTTTTAAAAATCGCCGCGGCGACACCAGGGCGGTTGGGCACTCCGCTCACCGTGAGCTTGGCCTCATTTTTATTCATTGAAACTCCGCGAATCAAAACGTCTTCCATCGAACGATCCTCCTTAACAATCCATGTGCCTTCTTTGTAAGAAAAACTACTGCGAACGTGAATAGGAATGTCATATTTGCCCGCCACTTCAATGGAGCGCGATTGCATCACCTGCGCGCCGGAAGAAGCCAGCTCCAACATTTCTTCATAACTAATTTTTTTAATTTTCTGCGCGTCCTTTACGAGTCTCGGATCGGTCGTAAAGATGCCTTCGACGTCAGTATAGATTTCACACGCATCGGCTTTTAACGCCTTGGCCAACGCCACCGCGGTCAAGTCACTGCCACCGCGACCCAGTGTCGTGATCTCCTGCCGAGGATTCACGCCTTGAAATCCCGCGACAATCACCACGCGTTTTTTCTTAAGCTCTTCCCGGATGCGGCCGGTACTGATATCCAAAATCCGCGCCCGCGTGTACGAAGAATCCGTCACAATCCCCACTTGTCCACCGGTAAAGGAAATCGCATCGCATTTATTTTCATGCAGTGCCATCGCCAGAAGCGACATCGAGATCTGCTCGCCCGTGGATAAAAGCATGTCCAGTTCACGCCGAGAGGGACTTGTCGTGATCTGTCCGGACAAATCCAAAAGATCGTCCGTGGTGTCTCCGAGCGCGCTGACTACCACGACCAGCGAATGCCCTTTTTTCTTATAACCCGCGACGCGCTCGGCTACGCGCTTGATTCGATCCGGATTGGCGACGCTCGAGCCGCCGTATTTCTGCACAATCAAACTCATCGCTTATTTCTTTCCTCCCACAAAAAAATCCATCAAAGGATATCCCTCTTCAAAAATCTGACGGCTTTGCGAAGCGGCCTTTTCGGAGAAGCTGTCCACTTCATCCGCCGCCACACCCGCGCCCCAGATCAAAAACGGCACCTGATCACGAGTAAATTTCTTTTTAGGTGTTGATTCAAAAAGATCCGTCGTCACACAAATTTTTAGCGCCTCGTCGGATTTATTTTCTTTTAATACCGTCCCGATAACCGCGTCCAACTCTTCGATGCGCTTGATTTTATTTTTAAGCTCATCCGCCGGGCTGATGCGCTGGGCGTTTCCTTGGTGAATCACCAGAAGATCCGAGTGGTTAAGAGCCGACGGAATATCCTTTGCCGGAGACAAACCGACAAGCTTAGCCAACCCTTTGGCGAAATCAGTCTCGGAGTGCAACATGCCTGGCTTTCCGTGAAGCTGTTGAAACGACGGCATCTTGGGCGAAGCGCCCTCTCCCCAAAACCAAATAAAATTACCGGGATTCTCGCCTAAATCAATGCGCACGCGATTGACCTCATGCGCCTCCAAAACCGCTTTGGCGGCATCCATCCACTCTTTTAAAATCTTCGCTTTCTTTCCGCGTGGAAAATGCTTGGATGCTTTATGCCCCCAGGCTTCCGACGGCGACGGGCATGTTACTTTTCTCATTTCACCGGTGAGCGCGGGATCTTTGATCACTAAAAAATTTTTATACCCACTGCCCTTTTTGAATTCCATCCCCGGAATATCGATTTTTTCCAGGAGCGCACTGACGAGTGTTCCCGCTTCCCCATCTGAAATCCATCCGGCGGTCTGATCTACCAGAGCGTCGTCCAAAAGCGTCACCAAATCCGCGCGAAAAACCATCCCCCCGTCGCCAGGATCCGCGTTGTAGCACACCGACTCCAAGGGAGCGATGCCGGTATAAAATTCCGCGGGGTTGTACCCCAGCGTCGCCAAACAAGCCGCGTCACGCGAAATCATCTCCGCGCGATGAACAAAAGAAGCGCGACCCACTTGCCCTTCTCTGGCCATGCGATCCAGATGCGGAGTCCGCGCCGCTTCCAGCGGCGTACGTCCGGCCAAATCTTTCATCGGCTCATCCGCCAAACAATCCCCGATCACAAAAATATGTTTCATTTAGAAATCGCTTTCCGTATCGCTTCCAATCGCGCCGGCACTACCTTGGGTTTTTTCACCGAAGCCATCGCGCGATCCGGATCTTTCAATCCATGCCCGGTCAACACACACACCACCTTGAGTTTTCGCCCGCCCACTGGCCGGAAAAATTTTTTCTGATTTAATTTTAACAAGCCGGCCACACTCGCCGCGCTGGCAGGCTCCACAAAAACACCGTCACAGCCCGCCAAAAGCTGATACGCTTCTAAAATTTCTTTGTCGCTCACCATTCCAATAAATCCGCCGGAGTCGTCCCGCGCCGCTTCAGCGAGCTTCCAGCTGGCTGGATTTCCAATGCGAATCGCCGTCGCGATGGTTTTTGGATTTTTAATCACCTGCTTGCGAACGATCGGTGCCGCGCCCTCCGCCTGAAAACCAATCATCTTCGGTAAAGCCGAAATCTTTTTGTCCTCGAAATATTCTTTGTATCCTTTCCAATAAGCGCTGATATTGCCGGCATTGCCCACCGGCATCAGGTGATAATCTGGCGCTTTTCCGTCCAATTGATCGCAGATTTCAAAAGCGCCCGTTTTTTGCCCTTCCAAACGAAAAGGATTGACGGAATTAACCAGCGTGATCGGCTCAATCGCCGCGACTTCACGCACCATCTGAAGCGCCTGGTCGAAATTACCGTCCACCGCCAGCACTTTCGCTTGATGAATCAACGCCTGACTTAACTTCCCAAGCGCGATGGCGCCCTTCGGAATCAACACCACGCAAGAAAGTCCGGCGCGAGCCGCATACGCAGCCGCAGACGCCGAGGTATTTCCGGTCGACGCGCAAATAATCGCTTTGGCGCCTTGCTCCTTGGCTTTGGTCACGGCCAAAGTCATGCCGCGATCTTTAAAAGAGCCTGTCGGATTCAAGCCTTCATATTTTAAATAAATTTCCATGCCGGTCGCTTGCGACAGCGAATGCGAAAAAATAAGCGGCGTATTGCCTTCGTTCAGCGTGACAACCGGCGTTTTGCTGTTGACCGGTAAATAACGGCGATAATGCTCGATAATTCCTGGCCACATGCTCATCGTTGCACCCGAAGCACAACGGTTTTTTCGCTGATATCTTTTTGCGCGTCAATCGTGCGAAGCGCGTTTCTCAAATCTTTTTCGGACGCTTCATAGGTCAAAATCACCACCGGAACGGATTTAGCATTTTCTGATTCTTTTTGATGCACACTCAAAATAGAGATGTGATGTTTGCCCAAGGTTTGCGCGATGCGCCCTAAAACACCCGGCTTATCCGCGGCCTGAAAGCGAAGATAATAACGCGATCTCAAATCCGTGATCGGCAAGATGCATCCAGCCGGAAGCATAGCCGATAAAGCACTGTCGACAGGACCGGCTTCAATTTTTTTGACGATGTCCACCACATCGCTGAGCACCGCACTGGCGGTTGGAAACATCCCCGCACCGCGGCCATAGAAAAGAAGATCATCCGCTTGATCGCCGTGCACGAACACCGCGTTGTAAACGCCTTTGACATTGGATAGCGGGTGATCCAGCGGTAAAAGCGCCGGATGCACGCGAAGCTCGATCCCCTCTTTTTGTTTTTTACCAATCGCCAAAAGTTTTACGGCATAACCAAGTTCTTTGGCGTATTCGATGTCCGTGATGGACAGTGATTCGATGCCTTCCACCGCGATGGATTCAAATGAAATCTCCTGACGAAACGCCAACCGAGCCAAAATCGCGAGTTTATGCGCCGAATCAATGCCGCGCACATCAAAAGCGGGATTTTTTTCGGCATAACCCAATTTTTGCGCTTTGGCCAGCGATTCAAGGAAATCGATCGACTTCTCCGACATCGCCGTTAAAATAAAATTACAAGTGCCGTTGACAATTCCCAAAAGCTGAGAGATTTCGTTGGAGACCAGACCCTCACGCAGGGATTTGATAATCGGAATCCCCCCGCAAACACTGGCTTCAAAACCAAGTCGGCGCTCATAACGCTGAGCCGCTTTAAAAATCTCGCTTCCATGCTCCGCTAGCAACGCTTTGTTGGCCGTCACCACGTGCTTGCCTGCGGCAAACGCGCGCTCGATCCATTCTTTGGCTGGATGAATGCCACCCGCCAGCTCAATCACGATGTGAATCTTGGGGTCATCCAAAAGTTCTTGCGGGTTTTGCGTCAAAAGCACGCGCGGCACCTTTACGGCGCGTTTTTTGGAAATATTTTTGACGGCGATTTTACGGATCTCGAAGCGGACGCCGATTTTTTTCTCAAGCGATGCCGCGTGACCTTGCAGGACGCGGTACACACCCGTGCCCACCGTGCCAAGGCCTATTAAACCGATACCCACCGTTTGGGAGTTTTTATGATTCATGTTTTATCCGATTTTCCCTGTTGAAAAAATCGGGGCGACAGGATTCGAACCTGCGACTTCTACCACCCCAAGGTAGCGCTCTGGACCAAGCTGAGCCACGCCCCGTAAACTTCTAATCTAATTCCAAGTGCGATTGGCGCTTCATCAAAGCCTGCACCGCCTCGCGAGGATTTTTTTCTTGAAATAAAATACCGTAAACCGCTTCGGTAATCGGCATCGGCACTTTGTGTTTTTTGGCCAACTGCCATGCCGACTTGGAGGTTGCCACACCCTCCACCACCATCTCGGTGCCTTTTAAGATCTCTTTTAAATTTTTTCCTTTGCCAATTTCTTCACCGAGCCAGCGATTGCGGCTGTGCGGACTAAGGCAGGTCGTCGCCAAATCTCCAAGCCCGCTCAACCCCATAAACGTTTCACGCTTGGCTCCCATGGCTTGTCCGAGCCGCGCGATCTCCGCCACACCTCGAGCAAAAAGCGCCGCGCGAGTATTGGATCCAAATCCCAAGCCTTCGGCGATACCGGAAGCGATCGCGATCACATTTTTGACCGCGCCGCCAAGCTCCACGCCCAGCACATCGTCACTTTCAAAAACATTAAAATATTCGGTTGTAAAAATTTTACGCACCGTCGCGCAAACCACAGGATCCGTGGACGCCACCGAAGACGCCGCAGGATTTTTCAGTGCGATTTCCCGGGCGATGCAAGGCCCGGACAAGGCGGCAAAGGCGATCTTCCCAAGTTCCTCTTCCACAACCTCCGACATCACCTGTAAACTCTGCACTTCAATTCCCTTGGCGACACTCACCAAAATCTTGCCGCGAAGCGCATCCTTTTTAAATTTTTTGAGCACACTGCGCATGTACTGCGACGGCACCGCCAAAACAATGACTTTGGACTCCGTGATCACGCGGTGAATGTCCGAAATCAGCGTGACATTTTCGGGGATTTTGAAACCAGGTAAAAATTTAACATTCTCCCGTTTCTTCCGTGTTTCTTCCACATACGCGGGAAAAGCACCCCACAAAGAGACAGGATAACCCTTGTTGGCCAAGAGCAACGCTAGTGTGGTTCCCCAGCCGCCGTCCCCCAGCACCCCTATTTTCATATCTTTATTAGACATAATGAGTTAAGAATTTACAACGCCGTTAAGTTTGTAGCGAGCGAATATCATAACAAAGCCAAAAAAAATGGTCAATAAGATTACTGAGCATTCGAGAGGAAAGCGCTTAAGAGATTAAGCTGTTTTTGGCTCGGAAAAGCCGCCGGAGAGCATGTCAAACTTGATCGTGTGCATAAAGACCACGGCAAAGACATGCATATTTTGAACCACGTAGAAACTGCCGATGACACGGTAAATCATTTGTCCAACACCGCTCTTTTTATCGAAAATCTTTTTGATCGCCACATGGCGGTTTTTCTTGGCCAGCCCCTTGGACTGGTTATTCACCCATTTCTGCATTTGTTCCGCGTCGGCGAATTGATTGTTTTGTTCGGAAACGTAATAGGAGTACTTTTTCTCGGCGCGCGCCACGAAGCCGTTCTGGTTGATCATCTCGACAATGGCCAGATTCTTACGCTTATGATTCGGCGCCGTGGAGGTCTTAATCATGATTTCCCGCATTGCTACACCCTAACCCCTTCCAATATTAGATATTAAACATTTTAAATAAGCTATCTAAAAAAAATTCGCTTCTGATTAATTATACAATGTTTTGCTTAATATTACAAGGGCTATCTAGGTATTTTATCGACTAACTAAAACTTGTTTTCGGAGCGCGTAATGAGGCGGGCAATATTCGAACGATGCGTCCATAAAATGAATGCTAACAACCCGGTAAAAATGGCCAAAAGCGCGTGGGATTGGTGGGTCAAAATACAGACCACCAGCAAAAAAGTCCCCGCAAGAAGTGAGCTCACCGAGACCATCCGCGTCAGGCAAAACACCAAAAGCCAGACCCCAAAAGACGCGAGAAAAAATCCCAAGAAAGGCGTGAAGACATGACCCAGAATCGCGGCCACCCCAAACAGCAAGGCGGTTTCCGGATAGGCGTCCAGAGCCGGAGCGGATAATCTCGCAAAAGCATACGCCGGCAAAGCGCCTTTTAGAAAATCAATCACAAATACAAAGGCTCCCGGCCCTTTTCCCAAAACGCGAAACGCATTGGTCGCGCCCACATTGCCACTGCCCTTCGTCCGAATATCAACTCCTTTAAGGCGCTTGGCTACCAGATACGCGGTTGGGAAAGAGCCGCACAAGAAAGCCGCGACAAAAAACAAAATGAGTTTCATTTAAGAAGCTTCTCCCCAACCCGGATATAAAGCACTCCGGAAAAAACAGTCAGAATAAATGTCATGAAAAATAAACTTGAGGAAATCGGTGCCGACACTCCAAGAAGCGCAACCAAGAGTGTGCCCATTTGAACCACGGTTGTAGCTTTGCCGATCCACAGCGGTTCCGCTTTCAGCGTTCCGGTTGTCATAAAAATCATTGTCGAGCCTAGCACGATAATTACATCGCGTGAAATGACCGCGATCGTCACCCAAGCCGGGATGCGCATAGCCTCCGGAAGATGCGGCATAAAAGAAAGCGAGATGAAACCGCTCAAAAGAAGGAGTTTATCCGCAATGGGGTCGAGATAGCTGCCGAGCACCGTTTTTTGATTGAGCTTCCGGGCAATGTAACCGTCCACCCCATCCGTCACGCAGGCGAGCATAAAAACTCCAAGGCTGATCAGATGTAAATAACTTTTGTCCGGCGCCCAATACAAAAGCGAGGCGACAAAAACCGGCACCAGGAGAATGCGGAGAATGCTTAAATTATTGGCGATATTCACTGACTTAAAACCTCGTTATAGCTTGCCGATACGGCGCGGAGGCCACCAACGGAAAATCGCTTTGCCCACCATATTTTTCTTAGGCACAAATCCCCAAAACCGGCTGTCCGTGGAATTGGCGCTGTTGTCCCCCAACACATAAAAAGAATCGGCGGGAACTTTGATCTTGTCATAAGGCCCGCCAAACGGGTCGTGATTGTAATAATAAAATTTTCCAAAGGTCGCCGGGTCGTCCAACACTTTTCCATCCACATAGATTTTTCCATCGCGAATCTCAACCACCTCGTCCTGAAAAGCCACCATGCGTTTGATAAAATCTTTCTTGGGATCTTGGGGGTATTTGAAAACAACGATGTCCCCGCGTTCCGGCGAGTGAAAGCGATAAACGTATTTATTCACAAACAACTTGTCGCCTTCAAGCAATGTCGGCCGCATAGAGCCGGAGGGAATTTTGAACGCCTGCACCACATAGGTTCGTATCACCAAGGTCAGAACCAGTGCCACGAGAATAGACTGCAGCCACTCTTTTCCCTCTCTTATCCAATCTTCCTTGGTCATCATCGTTTTGATTTATTCCACCTTGAGTGCGGCTAAAAAAGCTTCTTGAGGAATTTCGACGCGGCCAAACTGCTTCATACGCTTCTTGCCTTCTTTTTGTTTTTCCCAAAGTTTACGTTTGCGGCTGATGTCGCCACCATAGCATTTGGCCGTCACGTTTTTGCCCATAGGCTTCACGTTCTCGCGCGCGACCACTTTCCCGCCGATCGCGGCTTGAATGGCGACTTCAAACATCTGACGTGGGATCAATTCTTTTAATTTTTCGCAGAGTAGGCGCCCTTTAATCGCCGCTTTTTCTCCATGCGTGATAAAGCTAAAGGAATCGCAAATTTCGTTATTGATTAAAATATCGATTTTCACCAAATTACTTTCGCGATGTCCTTTAAGATCATAGTCCAGCGAGCCATAGCCCTTGGACAGAGACTTGATACGATCATAAAAATCGACGATGATTTCTGCTAGCGGAAATTCATAAACAATGCGCACCAACTCTTCGCTGGTGTACTCGGTTGAAATATAAGTGCCGCGCCGTTGTTCGCAAAGTTCGAGAATGGCTCCCATGCAGGCCGGCGGGATTAAAATTCTGGCCTCCACAAATGGTTCTAAGATCGCTTCGATATGCGTGGGATCCGGCATCTTCGACGGATTTTCGATTTCCACCACGTCGCCTTTGGTTTTACGGATTTTGTACACCACGCTGGGGGTCGTGATCACAAGATTTAGGCCATATTCCCGCTCCAGACGCTCTTGAACGATTTCCATGTGCAAAAGACCCAGGAAACCACAGCGATAGCCAAAGCCGATGGAGGCGGAGCTTTCCACTTCAAACACAAACGACGAATCACTCAGCGAAAGTTTTTCCATCGCGTCTTTTAATGTTTCAAAATCTTTGGAATTCACCGGATAAATGCCGGCGAAAACCAAGGGCTGAACTTTTTTGTAACCGGGTAAAGCTTCGTGGCAGGGATTTAAAGCATCCGTCACCGTGTCGCCGTTTTCCACTTCACGCGCGGAACGGATATTGCAAGCGATATAACCGACTTCCCCGGCATAAAGCGCGTCGCATTTGAGTGGTTTGGGCACCAACACACCCACTTCCAAAACATCATAGACATTGCCGGTATTCATGAGCTGGACTTTCATGCCTTGCCGGAGCTCGCCGTTAAAAAGTCTCACGTGGACAATGACGCCCTGATAAACATTGTAATTGGAATCGAAAATCAGCGCCTGAAGCGGTGCCGAAGGATCCCCTTTGGGCGGAGGAATCCTTTCCACGACGCTTTCTAAAATTTCGTCGATCCCAATCCCCATTTTGGCGCTGGCCAACACAATCTCTTTTTCGTCGATGCCTAAAATTTTGTGGATTTGCTTTTTAACGCGTTCGGGATCGGCATTGCTCAAATCAATTTTGTTGATAACGGGAATGATCTCAAGATTATTTTCGATGGCTAGATAAAGATTGGCGACGGTTTGCGCTTCCACACCCTGCGCGGCGTCCACCAAAAGCAAGCAACCCTCGCAGGCGCGCAGACTCTTGGAAACTTCAAACGCGAAATCAACATGCCCGGGCGTATCGATCAAATTCAGAATATAGTCTTTGCCATTTTTGCTGTGATATTTGATCTTAACGGCGCTGGCCTTGATCGTGATCCCGCGCTCCTGCTCCAAATCCATATCATCCAGAAGCTGGTTGTGGAAGGTGCGACTGTCAATCGCGCCCGTGTGCTCCAGGATGCGGTCGGCGAGCGTGGATTTCCCATGGTCGATATGCGCAATGATGGAAAAATTGCGGATATGGTCTTGGATCATACTTTGTAGGCGAGATCTTTTCCGTGAGCGACGAGGCTTTGAGCCAGCTCCAAGGAAGTAGCTTCGGAATAAATGCGCAGAATAGGTTCGGTGCCTGACAAGCGGAACAAGAGCCAGCTGTCGTCGTCGAGCGTGATTTTAACCCCATCCATATTTGAAATCTTTTTCACCGAATGATTTAAAAGCGACTTGGGCGGGTTGGCGTCCAAATGCTTGAAGAGACGCGGTTTGAGCTCATTGGGATAGTCCACGTCTTGGCGCACATAATAAAGTTTTCCAAATTCCTTCTCAACGCCGCGCAAAATCTCATCGAAACTTTGTCCGCGCATGGCCATCATCTCCAAGATCAAAAGTCCGGAGAGCATGCCGTCGCGCTCAAAGAGATAATCTTGAAACGCAATACCGCCCGATTCTTCCCCGCCGATCAACACATTTTCTTTGCGCATGATTTCGACGATGTATTTGAAACCCACCTTGGTTTCATGAACTTTGAGCCCCAATTTATTGGCGACTTTATAAATAAGCGCCGTATTAGAAAGTGTCGTCACGACACTGCCCTTGCGCTTCAGATCCTCCACCATATGCATCATGATGAGCGACAAAAGAATGCCCGGTGAAATGAATTCACCGCCGGGACGAATGGCGCCCACACGATCCGCGTCCCCGTCCGTCACCACGGCTAAATCAAAACCGCCTTTTTTCATAAGCTCGATTGAAGGTCCAAGATTGTGAGGGATCGGCTCCGGCGCGGAACCGCCGAAAGTGATGTCGCGATTGCCGCGAATTGTGGTCACCTGGATTTTTCCGCCTGCCAGAATATTTTGAATGTGCCCGTTGCCGACGCCATGCATCGAATCGATTAAAATCTTATAAGGCGCTTTTTTGATGGCCTCGATATTCACGTAACTTTTTAGATACTCAAGATACTTATCATTAAAATTCTCGATCTTGGGATTTCCCGGAGAAAACGATTTTTTCTGCACGGCTCTTTTATCAATGAGAGCCTCCACGGCGTCAGTAATATTTTTTTCAGCGGAACTGCCTGTTTCGCTCTTGATTTTCACGCCATTGTAGCCGGCCGGGTTGTGGCTAGCGGTAATCGCGATGCCCGCGTCATGTTTCTCGCTGACAATTTTGTAGCTTACCGCCGGCGTTGGGCAGGGCTGATTCGACAGGGACACTTCCACGCCATTGGCAGTCAATACTTCCGCGAAACGTTTGGCAAACTCTTCGGAATTTTTACGATAATCATAACCGATGACGATTTTCGGCGAACGGCAAAGTTTTTTTTCAGCAAACGTAGTTCCCAAATAATCGGCAAAAGCCTGCGCTACTTTTTCCACGTTTTCAAACGTGAAATCTTTGTCCATCAAAGCCCGCCAGCCGTCCGTGCCAAATTTTATGGGTGACATCACTGAGTTTTCTCCAAATTATGAGCACGATGGAAGCCTATATTTTGGCTAAATCCAAGGCGCGACGACGAAGCATAGTCTTGACTATGGTGAGGAGGAGCAACGAAGGAGTTGGCCAAAATATAGGCTTCCCCGCCGGGGCCGGACGATTTTGGACTACGACTGCGTCGCTCGTTCGTCGGCATAGTCAAAACTATGCCTCCTCCTCGCTTCTTGTCTCGTTCCAAAATCGTCTCGGCCATCGCGCTCATAATTTGGAGAAAACTCAGTCTCTGTGACATCTCAGATCCTCTATCGCTTGTTTTACATCCGGTTTCCCAAAAACCGCGGTACCCGCCACCAACACATTAGCTCCGGCACGCACCACCTCTTTGGAAGTTTCTTTGTTGATTCCCCCGTCCACTTCAATGTCTTTATCAAAAATACGGCGCAGTGCCTCAATTTTACTTAAAACTTCCGGCATAAAGGCTTGTCCGCCAAAACCCGGATTGACTGTCATCAGGAGCACCATGTCGATGTCTTTTAAATGATTTTGAATCGTCTCGATGCCGGTGACTGGCTTGAGCGAAACGCCGACTTTGGCGCCGCGAGCGCGGATTTTCTGCAGCACTTCCGCTAAATTCTTTGGACACGCTTCCGCATGCACCGTGATGCTGTCGGATCCTGCGTCGGCAAAGCTATCGATGTATTGTCCTGGATTTTCAATCATCAGATGCACGTCCAGCGGCAGACGCGTGACCTTGCGTATCGCTTTGACGATAAACGGCCCCACCGTGATATTGGGGACAAAATGTCCGTCCATCACGTCAATGTGTATCCAGTCACAACCGGCTTTTTCCACTCGCGCCACTTCTTCGCCAAGCCGCGCGAAATCCGCGGATAAAAGGGACGGCGCGATTTTAATTTTGTGAGTCGTGTTCGTCATAAAAATAAGCCTGTCTTTTTTCGCTGTCGGCGGATAAATAAATAAAAAGCCCCACCAACGCCAGCGTCCAATATTTGTAGAAAACCCCTAAAAGAAGGAATAGTATAGCAAAAATGCGCCCTAGATTAACACAAAATAGGGTCGCTTTTAGATAGCTCATTTTCCTCGCCAAGAGAGAGCGTAAAATCCTCCCCCCATCCATGGGAAACGCCGGCACCAGGTTGAAAAGGCCAAGCACCGGATTCAGCCAAAAAACATTTGCCCACATTTTTGGCCAGGAGTCGAGGGACGGCGAAAATAGGTTTTCGCGACCCAACCAATAATAAAATGGAAAAAATAAAAGCAGCGCCAGCGTGAAATTAAAAAGAGGACCTACAATGGAAATCGCGAATTCCTGCTTGGGCTCTCTAGGGATGCGTTGCAACCCCGCCACCCCACCGATTGGATAGAGCGTGATTCTTGGCACCAAAATCCCAAAACGCCGGGCTTGGAGGCTATGACACAATTCATGCCCTAAAATACAGGCAAAAACCAGAAGAATGAGCGTGCAGGCGCGAACACCGACGATGTAGCCATAGTCCCGCGCGTAAAAAAAGCTAACCGCCGCCGGCAGGATAAAAAAACTGGCGTGAATACGGATATCAATGTCAAAAATCTTGATCAGGCGGAATGAGGGAAGCATGAAAGAACTTTAAGAAAATCCTCCTGACGGGAAACAGGGATCTCGCCCACCACCGATAAATTGAGTGAGCCTCGCACAAAAAGTCTCCGCGCTATGTTTTTTAAATCCTCGAGTCGAGTCGCCTCCACGCGGCGGGTAATTTCTTTCAAAGCCTTGGGCTTGCCCGTCGCGAGCACGCTTTCGCCAATCCAAAGCATCTGGCTCATGCTGTTTTCTAGACCCAGTTCCAGCTGGCCGAGATAAAATTCTTTCGCGCGTTTGAGTTCATCTGGCTTAACCAGGTGCTCCCGCACTTTTTCAAGTTCGGCCAAAATGACCTTGAGTGCTTCCGGCAATTTTTTAGAATCGACGCCCGCGGAGACCATAAAAGCTCCGGTTTCATTAAAATGTCGTTGATAAGAACCGATGTCATACGCCAGTCCCCGCTCTTCGCGGACTTCATTGAAAAGGCGTGAGGACATATTGCCGCCCAGAACCACATTCAAAAGATCCAGCGCGTATTGATCCGGATGCTCTTTGGGCAAGGAATGCAAACCTAAGGCTAAATGAACCTGCTCCGTTTTTTTATTAAAAATCTTAACTTTTGGCTTGCTTTGCACGCCTTTAAAAACCGCGGTCTGCGGCTCTTGCAAGGCTTGCGTGCGCCCAAAGCGCGATTCCACCGCGCTCACTAACTTCTTTGACGCGATGTCACCGGCGGCAACCACGGTGATGAGACCCGGACGATAATAACGATCGCGATAGTTTCGGATCTCGTCAGGCGTCAGCCCCTTGACCGTTTTTAAAGTCCCCGCGATGGGACGCCCCAGCACATGCTCCGGCCATAAAAGTTCGGACAGATTCTCATCCGCCAATTGCGACGGCTGATCTTGAGTCATTTTAATTTCTTCCAGAATCACCGTGCGCTCTTTTTCGATATCCGCTTCTTTTAAAGAAGCGCTCAAAACCATGTCCGAAAGCACATCGAAAACATTTTCAAAATGACGGCTGGCTGATTTGACTAAGAAACAGGTGCATTCTTCCGAAGTAAACGCGTTGAGACTCCCGCCAACTCCTTCCACCGATTCTTTGATTTGATTGGCCGTGCGCTTGTGAGTGCCTTTAAAAACAAGATGTTCCAGATAATGGGAGACGCCGGCTAGCTTTTGCGTCTCATGGCGCGCGCCAACCGCTACCCAGATACCCACCGCCACGGATTTACGCTCTTTGAGTGTCGCGGCAACCACACGAATCCCGTTCTTGAGCGTCACCACTTCGGGGGATTCTTTTTTAACCTGTTTATCCGGCATAACGTCTTGTCTCCAAAAAACTTTGCAAAATCAAAGTGGCCGCCAAACGATCGCTGTTTAATTTTTGCTTCTTCCGGGAAAGTCCCTCTTCAATCATCAGACGGTTCGCCTGACGACTCGAAAGTCGCTCGTCCCATGTTTTGACAGGAATTTTGAGCGCTTCTTCCATTTTTTGAACAAAATTGGTCACTTCTTTGGCCTTAGGTCCATGACTGCCATCCATATTCATCGGAAGGCCTATGACGATTTCATTGACAGAATATTCCTGGCAGATTTTTTGAAGCGCGGGCAATGTGTTTTTGGCGCCGGTGTTTGGCAATGTCTCAAGACCCTGCGCGGTGATCCCAAGCGCGTCCGACACGGCAAGACCTATTCTTTTTTCACCAAAATCGATTGCCAGCACGCGCATCGGGATCAATGAGCCATCTTTTTGAATAAAAGCGCGGCTTCTTCCGAGAGGCTTTTTTTACAAATCAAAGTTCCTTGAGAAGTTTGCACCACGATCAAATCTTGCGCGCCCAAAACAACTAGCGGAACCCCGCTTGGATTCAGAAAAAAAGAACCGCGAGAATCTTTGTGCGCGACCACTCCATCGGAAAAATTTCCGGAGCCGTCTTTTTTTGATTTTTCAAAAAACATATCCCAGCTTCCCATGTCGCACCAATCCATCTGTGTTTTTTGAACGACAATATTATCCGCTTTTTCAAGCAGTGCATAATCAATGGAAATGTTTGGAAGCTTCTTATAACTGGCGGAAAGTTTTTTAAGATCAAAGTTCGCGCAAAAATTCGGAGAAACCTTTTTCAGGGAGTCAATCAATACTCCAGCTCGCCAAGTAAAAATACCGCCATTCCAGAGAAAGCGGGCGTCCTTAAGATAAGACAACGCTTTGCGATGATTTGGTTTTTCCACGAAGCGCGCGACTTTAAAAGCGTTGGAGGCGGTGGAAATCGGAGCGCCCGCCTGAATATACCCATACCCGGTGGCCGGAAATGCGGGCTTGATGCCGATAGTCACAAGCTGTGTTGTTTTTTGAGCCAGGCTGATCGCACTGTGAAGTGTTTTTTGAAATGCTTTCTCATTTTGAA
>JAHFFN010000033.1 GCA_023247915.1 Candidatus Omnitrophota bacterium | reverse complement strand
GACAACACTGGTATTGCCGGTCATGGTGATATAAATATCCCCGTATTTGACCGCTTCACCCATCGTCATCACCTGAAAACCATCCATCACCGCTTCCAATGCCTTCAAAGGATTGACTTCCGTGACGATCACATTTGCGCCCAGGCCTTTGGCGCGCATCGCCACGCCACGGCCGCACCAGCCGTAACCGCAAACCACCACGGTCGAGCCCGCGATCAGCACATTGGTCGCACGAATAATGCCGTCCAGGGTCGATTGGCCGGTGCCATAACGATTATCAAAAAAATGCTTGGTGTCCGCGTCATTGACCGCCACAATCGGGAACAACAACTTACCCTGTTCCTCGAGACTGCGAAGACGAATCACACCGGTCGTTGTTTCTTCGGTGCCGGCGATAATATTTTTCTTATATTTGGCGGGTTCCTTGTGAATCGCCGAAACAATATCCGCACCGTCATCCATGGTGATATGGGGCGCATGATTAAGCGCGGCGTAGACATGGGAATAATAGGTTTTGTTATCTTCGCCTTTTTTGGCGAATACGGGAATGCCGAAATCTTTAACCAGCGAGGCGGCCACATCGTCTTGTGTGCTTAAAGGATTGGAAGCCACTAGCACCGCGTCCGCGCCGCCGGCTTTGAGAGCCAGCATCAGATTGGCGGTTTCGCAGGTTACATGCAAGCACGCCGAGATCTTAAGGCCTTTGAGCGGTTTTTCCTTGGAAAAACGTTTGGTAATCAGTTCGATCACCGGCATTTGATTGCCGGCCCACTCGATACGGGTTTTTCCTTTGGACGCCAGACGAATATCGGTAATATCGTGCTTCACTAGAGACCTTTCTTTAATTTGGAAACTTTGTCGAGTTCTTCCCAAGGGAAACCTTCATTGTCCCGGCCAAAATGACCGTACGCGGCTGTTTTTCTGTAAATCGGCCGGCGTAATTTGAGGGTATTGATGATGCCTTTGGGTGTCAGATCAAAATTAGCGGAAATCAGCTTTTGGATCTGCTCTTGCGAGATTTTTCCGGTATTGAATGTATTGACCATCACCGAAACAGGCTCGGCGACGCCAATCGCGTACGCCACTTGAAGCTCGCAGCGATCCGCCAAACCCGCGGCGACAACATTTTTGGCGATATAACGCGCCATATAAGAAGCTGAGCGATCCACTTTGGTGGGATCTTTGCCGGAAAAAGCGCCGCCGCCATGCAAGCCCACGCCGCCGTAAGTGTCCGCGATAATTTTACGCCCCGTGAGACCGGTGTCAGCCTGAGGGCCGCCGACTTCAAAGCGACCCGTCGGATTGATAAAGATTCTGGTTTTTTTATCGAAATATTTCGCCGGAATCACATGCTCGATCACAAATTCACGAATATCCCTGGTAATTTTTGGAAGCTTGGCGGCTTTGTCATGGTGAACGCTGACCACCACCGCATCCACGCGCACGGGTCTTCCGTTTTCGTATTCAACAGTCACTTGTGATTTGCCATCCGGACGAAGATAAGAGAGTGTCTTGTCCTTGCGCAGCTGCGCGACGCGGCGTGTTAATTTATGCGCCAAAGAAATCGTCAGCGGCATGTATTCGGAAGTTTCATTGGTTGCGTAACCAAACATCATTCCCTGGTCGCCGGCTCCACCGGTATCTACGCCCATGGCGATATCGGGAGATTGCGCCTGAATAGAAGTGATCACGGAGCAGGTATTATGATCAAAGCCGTAGGTCGGGCTGTCATAACCGATCTGGCCGATGGTGGCTCGCACAATTTTTGGAATGTCCACGTAACAAGAAGTCGTGATTTCTCCGGCGACAAATGCCAATCCGGTCGTCACAAGCGTTTCGCAAGCCACACGACCCATGGGGTCTTGCTCAAGAATCGCGTCTAAAATGGAGTCGGAAATTTGGTCGGCAACCTTGTCGGGATGGCCTTCGGTAACGCTCTCGGAAGTAAAAAGATAACGATTATTTTTTTGTGCCATGACGCTCTCTTATTTTTTAGTAAAAATTTTATTGGCCTCTTCTAAGGCTTTTAAATCCCCGATATCATACCACAACCCCTTAAATAGAAAAGAGTAAATTGGGGGGTGTTTTTCAAAAATCCAGCGGATGAGAAAGCCCGGCGCGTCTTTATCCGGATGCTCTTTATGGAAGGTGTGAATAGGCTCAATCAGAGCCTTAGGGAAGAAATAAAGACCCATTCCGATGAAGCTGGACTTGGGTTTTAAGGGTTTTTCCTCCATACTCAAAACACGTCCCTCCGCGTCGGCTTCTACCACCCCAAACTTCCCCGCCGCCAAAGCGGGATCTCCGATATCGAAAACTGAAACACAGAGTTGATTTTTTTTCTGTCGGGAAAATTTTATAAATTCACTCAAATCCTGATCAAACAGGTTGTCGCTGGCCAAAAGAAGGAAATCGGAATCTATCGACGCGGCTTTGATCGCCAGCTCCAGATCTCCGACAGCGCCAAGCCGCGTTTCATTGGAATGGGTGCCGTCATTAAAAACCCGGATCGGAACTCTGGAGGAGGCTTTGTCTTTCCAGGCGGACAGCACCTCAAAAAAGCGGGCGTTGGTGACAAGAATAATTTCGTCGATCTCCGGCACGGCGTTTAATTTGTGACAAATGGAGTCGAGAATTGTTTGCCCCCCGACAGGCAGAAGGCATTTGGGTTTGTCGATGGTCAGCGGATAAAGCCGGGTCGCGTACCCGGCCGCCAAAATCACGGCTTTCATTTTTTGGTTTGAGTGCTTCGAACGATTTGTTGGTATTTTAATTTAAGAAAATTTACGACTTCCACTCCGGTCTTCAGCGTCAACACATACTCGGTGATTTTCTTGGCTTCCTCAAAACTGAGCGAACGAATAATTTTTTTAATTTCTGGAATCATGACCGGTGAAGTCGAAATCTCATCCAGACCCAGACCCAGAAGAACCGGCGTTAAAATAGGGTCTCCGGACATTTCTCCGCAGATTCCAACCCAAATTTTGTGCTGGTGACCGGTGTCCACGATCATCTTGAGAAGTCTCAAAACAGCCGGATGCGTCGGCTCATAAAGATAAGCGATTCTTTCATTAATGCGATCCACCGCGATCGCGTACTGGATCAAATCATTGGTACCGATGGAGAAAAAGTTTACTTCGGGCGCCAAAATGTCGGAGGTTAGCGCCGCTGACGGGATCTCGATCATCGCGCCCACTTCAATTTTGGCGTCATAGCTGATTTTTCTGGCTTTCAGCTCTTCCTTAGCCTGCTCCAAAAGCTTATTGGCCGCGCGAAGCTCCGAAACGCCCGAAATCATCGGGTACATGATGCGGATTTTTCCGTGAGCGCTGGCTCTCAAGATAGCGCGAAGCTGTACTTTAAAAATCTCAGGTGTCGCCAAACAAAAACGGATCGCGCGCCATCCCAAGAAAGGATTCATCTCGTGCGGCATTTCTAGATGCGATAAAAATTTGTCTCCGCCCAAATCAAAGGTGCGGACAATCACGGGTTTGGGCGCCATTTCCATCACCACTTTTTTGTACGCTTGGTACTGCTCTTCCTCGTTGGGAAGACCGGGGCGATTCATGTACAAAAATTCGGAACGATAAAGCCCGATGCCGTCGGCGCCGTGAGACAACACGGAAGCGGTCTCCTCCGGAATTTCAATATTGGCGGCCAGCTCAATGCGTTTTCCGTCCGTCGTCACACACGGCAGGTCTTTGAATTTTTTGAGGCCTTTATTAAATTCGGAAAAACGCAGTTGCTCTTGCTTATACTTGTTGATTTCGGTGGGCGTGGGGTTGATGATGACCACCCCTTGAATGCCGTCCACAATCGCGATATCGCCGTTATGAATCTGATGTGTCGCCGATTCCAAACCGACAACGGCCGGAATCTCGAGAGATTTCGCCATGATAGCTGTGTGGGAAGTGCGGCCGCCGATATCCGTCGCGAAACCAATCACATTTTTGCGATGCATCACGGCCGTGTCACTCGGAGAAAGATCGTACGCCACGAGAATCACTTTTTCTTTCAGATTATCGAGCGAAACGCGCTTTTCCCCGACGAGATTTCGAATCATGCGCCGGCCTACGTCATTGATGTCGCTGACGCGCTCGCGCAGGTATTCGTCGTCAATTTTTAGAAAAGACTGCACGTATTTTTTAAGAACTTGGGAAAAAATGTACTCGGTGGCGAGTTTTTCTTTCTTGATGCGCCCCATGACTTCCTCAATCATGGCTCGATCTTCCAGCACCATCAAATGCGCGTTAAAAATATCCCCGTGCTCCTTGCCCATCTCTTGAGAAATACGGTCACGAATGCTCAAAATTTCAGCGCGGGTTTTGGTGAGCGCGTCTTGGAGGCGGGTGATTTCCTTGGGAATGGCGGATTCTTTGATCGGCCGCTTGGAAATAGACACTTCCTCGCTATCGACTAAAAATACCTTGCCGATGGCGACGCCGGGAGAAGCCGCGATGCCGTTTAATGTTTTCATTTTATTTCTTCCCCGGTATCGTGAGTCAAAAAGAATTCCAATTCTTTCAGTGCCTCTTCCGCATCGGGTCCGCTGACTTCAATCTCAATCGTAGAGCCCTGGCTGGCGGCCAATGTCAAAAGACCCATGATGGATTTGCCGTTCACAATCTCGGCGCCTTTTTTAACCGTCACATCCGCCTCGTATTTATTGGCGATTTTGACAAAAACCGACGCAGGCCGCGCATGCAGCCCTTGAGAGTTTTTAATTTGTATCTTCTTTTTAATAAACAAATGCTTCCCTCTATTTTACCGCGAATCCAATGTCTTGGCGCCATTTTTGTGCCGGCGCCAAATCGATTTTCTTTTGAAATAATATCGACAACCCTTGATGCGTTTTTTCCATTCCCGACTCCGACTCGGAGATCGTCTCAATCGGAACACACAAGGAATGCATCGCTTGAGCCGCGGAGAGCTCTATCTGGACTCCGCTCCAAGCGTCTTGAAATATTTTTTTGCTCGTAGCCTCTTCCGACAAACCGGTTGAGACGGATGCGTCATAAATCGAAAAATTAAACTCCGTTCCAAAAACAAATTGCAGGGAGTTTTCACTCATATTTTCAAGGGTGTAGCGGACTGTAAGGCCTTGAGCGCCTTGGGCGACGATCTCCTTTTTCAGATGAATACTGCCGGAAACCGTGTCCGTCGTGACCATCCCCTGCCTTTGAAATACGAGCCCATCCGCCGCGGACGCTTCATACGGTGCCCCCACAAAATCCCCCGCTTCGCGATACGACATTCCTTTAAATTCTTCCAGAGAAACTTCGCCGGAGAAAAAATGATCCATAAAAGAAAGCTTGCAATCGGTGTCATACACCAATGTTCGCGACATGTTCTTGTCTTTAATCCCCAAAAAACGGTGAATGGACAAAGGTGCCTCTTTACGGAAAAAACGAAACGGGCTTTCCGAAAGAATTTCGTGATAAGGCTCCGGCCGGCGGCGTAAATTGCACATCAAGTTTAGCGAAGCGGGCAGCCAGTCCACCTCTTCCATCGCCGCTCCGCGAGCCGGATTAAAGAAGGAGGTTAAGTTTTCTTGGCTCACACGCCAACGATTTCCGGAATTAAAACTCTCCTCTTCATAACGGGAGACGCGACTCATTGAAGATTCGGCGAGCAATTTCTCAGCTTGAATCAAGTTTTCAAAAATAGCGGATCGTAAATGATGAGAATATAGCCCCCCAAAAACGCCATGCCAGTAAGCGCAATTGCATTGAGCTTTATAAAGCGCGGTTCTGGCGGCCTCTCCGTGGCCGTTCAAATCCTGCCGTTTAATTTCTGCGCTTACCTGCCAGACACGTTCTTTCATGTAATGGCTTTCCGGGTATTTCTCAAAAAAATTGTAGAAGGAACCGCCGGCCCATTCCATCATCTCGCCATAACTCGAATGCGGAATCGCCTCCACCGTTGCCGGTGAAAAATCCCGGCGACATTCTTCGAAAGTCGCCAGACGAATATTTTTTGAATTTTCTAAAAGTTCGAAAAAACGATGCAACCATTGATCACGATAGACCCAGCCGGCCGTCCCAGGCCAAAGCCCAAATTTTTCAAGATCGTCGGCAAAAATCGTCGCCTGATTTTCACTATTTTTTTTGGAACGTAAAAAAGAAAGACCTCTTCGGGTCGGGCAAAAGGAATCAGATAGCGCAATTCTTTCGACGCCGTAAAAAAATCAAGCGCTCCCGCGTTTCCTTGAGCGCGATAAAACCCGGTCAAGGGCGAAGCAACTCCTGTCTTTTTCAAATGAAAATCGTCCAGCACCGTGTATTCAACACCCGCTTGCGGCAACACCTCTAGGAGGCTTGGATCCCAAACACGCTCCGTGAGCCACGCACCGGCCGGAGATTGCCCGAAAAGAGATTGTAATTTCTTTCTCATTTTTAAAATTTGATCCATCAAATCTTTTTCCGGAATCGCGCCAAAAATGGGCTCATAGTAACCGCCGCCCAAAAATTCGATCTGGCCTCTTTGAGCCAATCGCTGGAGCTTGCCGATAAATTCGGGACGATTGGTTTCCAGCCAATCGATCAGGCTACCGGAAAAATGCGCATTTACTTTGAGCGAAGCGTGACTTTCCAACGCTTCAAAAAACGGGCGGTACGACTTTTCATAAGCCTCGAGAAATACCTTCTCAAAATTTCCGACCGGCTGATGCGCGTGAACGCAAAAAATAAAGCGTTTGGGTTTAGCGGGATTTGACATTGGCAAATTTCTTTTTCTTTTTTTCCTCGGAAGTCGTATTTTTCCGGTGCTGACCCACGACGTCCATAATTAATTTGCAAACTTTGCGCGAATTGTGACGCACGGTGTCAACCGCCTGAACGATATCCGTCGCGATCACGGTGTATCCAAGCGCACGGATGCGCGCCATGTCATTAGTCACCGGATAGGCCTCTTGTTTGACGTAGCGCTTCAAAATAGTGTCGGGAACTTCCCCGGTATTCACAATCACATGACTTAAAATTTCGGGACGCGTGTGCTCAATGAGCGCGTTGACGTGATCAAAAGCGCTCAAATTATCCGTTTCATGCGGCTGAGTCATCACATTGCAAACATAAATTTTCGGAACAATCGAGCGAGCCAGCGCGGCGGAAAGTTCCTCAATGAGAAGATTTGGTAAGAGACTGGTGTAAAGACTGCCGGGGCCGATGACAATCGCTTCGGCATTTTCAATGGCCTGAATCGCGTCTTCGGTGGCGCCGCAATTGGCCGGCTTCAAGAACAAACGCTTGATAGGACTGCGAACCTGAGAAATATTGCTTTCCCCTTCGGTTTCGGTGCCGTCTTGATGCCTGGCCAAAAGAGATACTTTTTTTAAAGTCGAAGGAATCACACGCCCGCGAATCGCCAAAATTTTACTGGATTCTTTGATCGCCTTCTCAAAATCACCTGTCACCTTGAGCATGGCCAAAATAAAGAGATTTCCGAAATTATGTCCTTCCAACTCCCCAGATTCTTGAAAACGAAATTGAAACAAATCGCTCATCATGGGTTCGGCATCGGCCAAGGCGACGAGGCAGTTTCGAATGTCTCCCGGTGGGGGCATGTTGAATTGGCTTCTTAGGCGGCCGGAAGAACCTCCGTCATCGGCAACCGTCACCACCGCTGTGATATTGGAGGTAAATTCTTTGAGTCCGTGCAAAAGAACCGCCAGTCCCGAACCTCCCCCAATTGCCACAATGCGAGGACCCCGATCCAGGTGACGCTTCTGGTACATAATATTAACTAGTTCATTTTCACGCTGAGGAAGAAGGACGGTCACAACGGATTTAATGATTTTTCGGATGGAAACCGCGACCAACACGGCTCCCAGAAGCACGACGAGACTGCCGCTGGTTTTTTGAATTTCGGTGATCGTGAGCACAAAGCCCATCGAACATAAAATAGTTCCGAAACAGCACAGAAGAACCCAGCGCTTGACACGCATGCCGGGATATAGCCACTTAAACATTCCCATGAAAGGCCTTTAAATATTCTAATGAAGGAAACGCGGGAGAAGCGCTTTTAAGCTTTCTTGGCGTCTTCTTCGCGGATCAGCTTGTATATCGCTTTTTCGTCAGTGAGAGCTTTGAGAGATTCGCGGAAAAACTTGTCTTTCAAAAGGCGCGAAATGCGCGCTAAGCCTTTCAGATGCGGACCTGCGGAGTCTTCGGGCGCTACTAAAAGGAAGAAAATATAAACCGGGTCTCCGTCCAGGGCGTCAAAATTAACCCCTTGATGCGACACCCCAAAAGCGGCGACTAATTTTTTAGCGGTATTGGTTTTTCCGTGCGGAATGCCGACGCCCTGCCCGATCCCGGTACTGCCAAGGCTTTCACGGTTCACAAGAACTTTGACAAGTTCTTCTTTGTTGCGAATCCCCTCGGCTTTCGCCAAAAGATCCACAAGCTCGCGGATAATATCTTCTTTGTTGTTAGACTTCAGATCAGCCGAAATTGCCTTCTCATTCAAAAAATCAACGATTTTCATGAATTACCCCGCGTTAACCACTTCGATCTCAACCAGCCCAAACTTAAATTTTTCGTCGCAAACGGCTCAGATGCTAGGCGCAGGTGAGTGAGTGCGGAGGCGTACCGGTAGGTACGCCGCACAAACGAACGAACCTGGAACAACGCAGATGAGCCGTTTGCGACGAAAAATTTGGAGCGGGAGAAGGGATTCGAACCCTCGACGTCCACCTTGGCAAGGTGGCACTCTAGCCGCTGAGTTACTCCCGCTTATAATTTATAAAAGAAAGAGCAAAAAATCTTAATATTCAAACTTGGGCGGAGAGGGATTTGGCGCCCTACACTTCGCAAGTCCTGCCGACTCCGTCGTCAGGCTTACTCCGTTCCGGGTCGGCCATCCGCCGCCTCGATGGTCGTCGATGCTATTCGCATCGACATTTATTGAAGCTCGGCGGCTCCCTTCAAATCCTCTTCTTCATCCAACTAAAAAACCATGGGCGGAAGAGGATTTGAACCTCCAAGGGTTGCCCCATCAGCTCCTAAGGCTGACGCGTCTGCCAATTTCGCCATCCGCCCTGAAATCTTCGCCCAAAACAAATCTAATCTTTCCAGCCTAAAACAGCTCCGACGCGGCGATCGTCAAGATCGCACGCGGAGTGCCGCGCGCAGAGGCGCGCGGCCTAAGGCTGGCGCGTCTGCCAGTTTCGCCATCCGCCCGCTATAAAATCTTCAGCGGGCGTCCGCTGGCGCTTTAATAGCGGACGCCCTAAAGAGCGAAAATCTTCCACCCTACAAATCTTGTGCGCCTCGTGGGATCGGCGCCCTCCGCTTCGCAAGTCTTCAGCGCCTCCGGCGCTTCAGCTTGCTACGCTCCGGGTCGGCCATTCGTCCCGGCGATGGAATTGTGAACTGCCACTGGCAGTTCACTTTTTATCTGCGGGCGCCGGGACTCTCTTCGATCCCTACTCGGCGCACACTCTTAAAATCCTGTGCGCCGAGTAGGGATCGAACCTACGACCCGCTGATTAAGAGTCAGCTGCTCTACCAACTGAGCTATCGGCGCAAATGCTAAAATTGTTCTAACACGAAACGTTCATTGTAACCAAAAACCCCCCGAATGACAAACTCAAAAACTGCGCCCGGCAGGGGTCGAACCTGCAACCCTCTGATCCGAAGTCAGATACTCTATCCAGTTGAGCTACGGGCGCGGCAGATGAGTCTCTAATGCAAGAAACTCGTGTGCCCGCCCAGAGTTGAACTGGGAACCTCTTCCTTCGGAGGGAAGCGCTCTATCCAATTGAGCTACGGGCACAATACGCTTTAATCTATCCGTTCTAAAAGGGATTTTCATTGTATCACTTGGAGGGCAGGATTAGAAATAAGCCTGGAAGGCTATTCTTTAAGACGTGAGTCGGCGGATCAGCGCTTCGTGCTCTTGGCGGATAGCCGCCGGCAGAGTTTCTCCGATTTTATCCAAAAATTCTTTTTGGCTTTGCGCTTCTTTGAGCCACTCTTCCCGATCCACTTCTAAAAGTTCTTTTTGAAAACGCTCTTCTGTCAAACCCGTTCCTTCCAAATCAATGCCTCCAGGCAAAGGAACATAACCGATCGGCGACTCTTTGGCGTCTGTTTTGCCGAGAGAACGCTGGATAATCCAATACAAGACATCCAAATTTTCACCAAAACCCGGCCAAATAAATTCTCCCTTGTCATTCGTGCGGAACCAATTCACATGAAATATTTTCGGTGGGTTTTTTAATTTTTTCCCCACATCCAGCCAATGAGCAAAATAATCGCCAAT
Organism: Candidatus Omnitrophota bacterium; assembly: GCA_023247915.1. Lineage (GTDB taxonomy): Bacteria > Omnitrophota > Gorgyraeia > 2-02-FULL-51-18 > 2-02-FULL-51-18 > JAHFFN01. Next base: position 6,503 of record JAHFFN010000033.1, on the reverse strand, counting down.
GTTGTAGCCGCAGAAAGGCAGCATCGCCATCGGATCACGGCGCACCACGCCTACCTTTCCTTTAGCCGCCGAGGTTGTCTCCGAAGACATCGTCGCGCCGATGTAAACCCCATGCTGCCAATTGAATGATTGATACACCAGCGGCTCGGTTTTCGCGCGACGTCCCCCAAAAATAATGGCACTGATCGGAACTCCCTTCGGATTTTGCCACTCGGGAGATATGGAAGGGCATTGAGACGCCGGCGCGGTGAAACGGCTATTGGGATGCGCCGCCTTCTCTTTAGATTCAGGCGTCCAGGGATGACCCTTCCAATCCAAAGCTTCTTGAGGAGCCGGGCCATCCGCCCCCTCCCACCAAACCGTGCCGTCCGGTTTTTTAGCGACATTCGTAAAAATAGTGTTTTTTCGTACGGTTTGAACCGCGTTCCAATTTGTGTGTGAATTCGTTCCTGGCGCGACACCAAAAAAACCAGCCTCCGGATTCACCGCCCACAGACGCCCGTCGTCTCCGGGACGAAGCCACGCAATATCATCCCCCACCGTCCAGACTTTCCATCCCGGCATCGAGTCCGGCGGAACCAACATTGCCAGATTTGTTTTTCCGCATTGGCTCGGGAAAGCGGCGGTCACATAATGAATCTCGCCTTTGGGGTTTTGAATCCCGATAATCATCATGTGCTCGGCAAGCCACCCTTCTTTATTGCCAAGCCAGGAAGCGATGCGCAGCGCTAAACTTTTTTTTCCTAAAAGAACATTGCCGCCATAATTCGATCCGACGCTCCAAATGGTGTTGTCTTCCGGAAAATGACAGATGAAACGTTTTTTTTCGCTCAAATCCGCCTTGGAGTGCACTCCCCGCGTAAAATCAGTCGAATCGCCAAGCTCTTCCAAAGCCACGCGACCCATGTGTGTCATCAGACGCATGTTCAAAACGACATACAAACTATCCGTGAGTTCAAATCCGATTTTGTTAAAACGGGATCCTGGCACTCCCATAATAAATGGAATCACATACATCGTGCGGCCGCGCATCGCGCCGTCTAAAATTGCACCTACTTTTTGATAGGCTTCCTTTGGGGACATCCAATTATTGGTAGAGCCGGCGTTTCTTTTTTCTTTGGTGCAAATAAAGGTGAGTTCTTCCACGCGCGCGACATCATTTTCAGCGCTTCGGGAGTACAAGCAACCGGGGAGTTTTTTTTGATCGAGGAGCTCTACTTCGCCTTGAGCGATCGCTTGGCGCGTGAATAATTCTCTTTCGGCCTCAGAACCGTCGCACCAAACAACGTTATCAGGCTTACAAAGCTGGGCGACTTCGTCCACCCAGGCAATCAGCGTTTTGTTAGAGGTAGGAATCGTTTCGATTAGCTTCCGCAAGCTAAACAATCATCTTTATTGTCTAATGAACAAGCGATGTCCGCCATCTTTTGATCGCGGTTCTGCTCGGGGCCACTGGAAGAAGTCATGGTGGTGGGCTCGGTCAGTGATTCTTTATCGACGGTAAACTTGATCGCATCCACCGCGGCTTTGGTTCTCAAATAATACATGCCCGTCTTTAAGCCGCTCTTCCACGCATGAAAGTGCATCGAGGTAAGCTTCGCGAAATTTGGCTCAATCATAAAAAGATTGAGTGATTGGGATTGGCAAATAAACGCGCCACGATCCGCGGCCATGTCGATAATCGTACGTTGTTTGATTTCCCAAACCGTTTTGTAGATGTCTTTGATGTTCTGAGGGATTTCTTCGATGTTTTGAATGGAGCCGTTATCGGAAACGATTTTATCCTTGATGCGTCCATTCCAAATCCCCAAATCCACCAAATCTTTGAGCAGGTATTTGTTCACAACGATAAACTCCCCTGACAAAACGCGGCGCGTATAGATATTGGAGGTGTATGGTTCGATGCATTCGTTGTTGCCAAGAATCTGCGACGTGGAAGCGGTGGGCATCGGCGCCACTAAAAGTGAATTGCGCACACCAAACTGTTTCACTTCCTCGCGAAGCGCTTCCCAATTCCAGCGATCCGAAGGCTTAACTCCCCACATATCAAACTGGAAAATCCCCTGAGAAATCGGCGAACCCTGCCAAGTTTCATAAGGTCCTTGGGTTTTGGCGAGATCTTTAGAGGCCGTCATCGAGGCAAAATAAATCGTCTCAAAAATATCACGGTTCAACGCTTTGGCGGCATCCGAATCAAACGGCATGCGCATCAAAATAAACGTGTCCGCCAAGCCCTGCACCCCGATTCCGATCGGACGATGGCGCATGTTGGAACGCCGCGCTTCTTCCACCGGATAATAATTAATGTCGATGACCTTGTTTAGATTTTTAGTCGCCGCGTAAGTCACGTCATAAAGCTTTTGATGATCAAACTTGCCGTCGATCACAAAGCGAGACAAAGCGATCGAAGCCAGATTGCACACAGCCACTTCATCGGGCGAGGTGTATTCGATGATTTCCGTGCAAAGATTGGAACTGCGAATCGTTCCTAAATTCTTTTGGTTAGATTTGGCATTGGCCGCGTCCTTGAAAAGCATGTAAGGAGTGCCGGTCTCGATTTGAGACTCCAAAATTGCGAACCACAAATCCTGTGCCTTGACGACACGGCGAGCCTTCCCTTCTTCTTTTTCGTATTTTTCATAGAGCGCTTCAAATTCCGCTCCGTGAGCGTCCGCCAAACCTTTGGCTTCATTCGGACAAAACAAAGACCAGTCCCCGTTTTCTTCCACACGCTTCATGAAAAGATCCGGGATCCACAGCGCCAAGAAAAGATCGCGAGTGCGGTTTTCTTCTTTGCCATGATTTTTGCGAAGTTCCAAGAAATCAAAAATATCCCCGTGCCAGGGCTCCAGATACACCGCGAAAGCGCCTTTGCGTTTCCCGCCGCCCTGATCCACGTAACGCGCCGTGTCGTTAAACACACGAAGCATCGGAACAATGCCATTGGAAGTGCCGTTGGAACCGCGGATATAAGAACCGGTCGCGCGAATGTTGTGAATCGACAAACCGATGCCGCCCGCGGACTGTGAAATCTTGGCGCATTGTGTCAGTGTTTCATAAATTCCTTGAATGCTGTCGTCTTTCATCGTCAGAAGAAAGCACGAAGAAAGCTGGGGCTTGGGTGTGCCGGCATTAAAAAGTGTCGGCGTCGCGTGCGTGAACCAGCGTTCGGACATTAAATTGTACGTCTCAATCGCGCTGTCGATGTCTTCGCGATGAATTCCGACCGCCACACGCATAATCATGTGCTGGGGGCGTTCAACAATTTTCCCGTTGACTTTCAAAAGGTAAGATTTCTCAAGTGTTTTAAACGCAAAGTAATCGAAATCGAAATCACGGTCATAAATTAGCGTGGAGTCTAAGATCTCGGCATTTTTTTCGATAATCTTGTAAACATCCTTGGCAATGAGCGGCGCTTTTTGGCCGTTGCGAGGATTGACATAGGTGTAAAGATCACGGATTGTCTCGGAAAAAGATTTTTTGGTATTTTTGTGAAGATTGGAAATGGCGATGCGGGAAGCTAAAAGCGCGTAGTCAGGGTGCTTGGTTGTCAGCGATGCGGCGATCTCGGCGGCCAGATTGTCCAGCTCGCTTGTCGTCACGTCATCGTAAATGCCCTGAATAACTTTTTTGGCGACATCAATCGGATCTACATGCTTGGGATCCAAGCCGTAGCAAAGGCGTTCGATTCTCGAGGTAACCTTATCGAACTTGACGGACTCGCGCTTGCCATCTCTTTTAATAACGAACATAAAAAGTTTCCTTTTTTTTAGAAATCGCGGGCTTGCTTAAAAGTCCGCATCCAAATTAAACGAATAACTTCCTTTGTCGTTATTATTCATGACACCGGCTTTTTGGTATTCCCCAACTCTCTTTTCGAAGAAGTTGGTCTTACCTTGAAGCGAAATCAATTCCATAAAATCAAAGGGGTTGGTCGCGTTGTATTTTTTAGCGTAACCGAGCGCTACGAGCAGCCGGTCGGCCACAAACTCAATGTACTGTGCCATCATCTTGGCATTCATGCCGATCAAATCCACCGGCAAGGCGTCCGTTACAAATTCTTTTTCGATCGTCACCGCATCGTTGATTATCTCATAAACTTTGTCTTGCGACAATTTTTCCTGCAGCATGCCGTACAACAGACACGCGAAATCGCAATGCAATCCTTCGTCACGCGAAATTAATTCATTGGAAAAAGACAGCCCCGGCATGATGCCGCGTTTTTTGAGCCAGAAAATCGAGCAAAAGCTTCCGGAGAAGAAAATCCCTTCCACCGCCGCGAACGCGACCAGGCGCTCGGCAAAACCAGCGCGTTTGATCCACTTGAGCGCCCACTGAGCTTTCTTTTTGACGCAATCCACAGTCTCCATCGCGTTAAAAAGTCTCTGTTTTTCGGCGTTATCCTTTATATAGGTGTCGATCAACAGCGAATACGTTTCGGAGTGAATATTTTCGACCATGATTTGAAAGCCGTAGAAACAGCGGGCTTCCGGAATTTGCACTTCGCGAATAAAATTGATCGCCAGGTTTTCGTTGACGATTCCATCCGAAGCCGCGAAGAACGCCAACACGTGCGTCACGAAATGACGCTCGCCGTCGCTCATTTTTTCCCAATCTTTGGTGTCATGCGAAAGATCAATTTCCTCAGCAGTCCAGAAACTAGCCTCGGCCTTTTTGTACATGCTCCAAATTTCATTGTGTTGGATCGGGAAAAGAACGAATCGGTCTTTATTTTCTTTCAGGATTGGTTCTTTGGTGGGTTCCATCAACTTCCCTTCTTGAATTTTTTAGACGACACGGCCTGTTACAAATTTGTAAGGCTAATTCTAGCCCGCGCTAAGGAGCCTGTCAAACAAAAAAATACAATATATTGTGGTTTTATGGATTTTTTTTCTTGACAGCTACTAGGACTTCCTTTGCTGGGATCTCCAAAGAGAATACACGGGAGGATAAACCAAAAGCTCCATCAAGAAACTGGTAAGCAGCCCTCCCACCATTGGTGCGGCAACACGTTTCATCATGTCCGCGCCAGTTCCTTGCGACCAAAGAATCGGCATCAAACCCAACATCGCCGCCATGACCGTCATCATCTTGGGACGAATGCGTTTCACCGCGCCATGAATGATTGATTCCTCTAAATCTTTAGCAGAATTCATTTTTCCGGCGCGCAAAGCGTCTTGATAAGAAAAATCCAGATACATCAGCATAAAAATTCCTGTTTCGGCGTCAAGACCCATGAGCGCAATCATTCCCACCCAAGTGGCAATCGAAACGTTATACCCTAAAATAAAAAGAAGCCACACCGCACCAATCAAAGAAAATGGCACAGCCAAAAGCACAATCCCTGTTTTGATCCAAGACTTGGTGTTCATATAAATCAGGAAAATAATCAAACAAAGCGTGATCGGAATTACAACTAAGAGTCTTTTTTTAACACGAATCATATTTTCGTACTGCCCACTCCACGACAAAGAGTATCCGGGCGGCACATGAACTGAAGCGGCGACTTTTTGTTTGGCTTCTTCCACATAATGTCCGACATCGATGCCGGCAATGTCCACATAAACATAGCCTGAGAGTTTTCCGTTCTCATCGCGAATCATTGCAGGGCCTTGAATGATTTTTATTTCAGCTAATTGCGCCAGCGGAATTTGCGCACCGGAAGGCGTGGGCACCAACACACGTTTGAGCGCGTCCGTATCTTCACGAAATTCACGGGCGTAACGCACGCTGATGGGGTAGCGCTCGCGACCCTCCACTGTCGTGGAAATATTTTCTCCGCCGATAGCGGACACAATCACATCCTCGGCGTCTTCCACCGAAAGGCCGTAGCGAGCGAGATTTTCACGCTTCAAATCAAAATCAAGAAAATAGCCTCCTGTCACCCGCTCCGCGAAAACACTGCGCGTGCCTTTGAGGTTTTTGAGCGCCGCCTCGGCCGAGAGTCCTATTTTTTCAATTTCCTGCAAATCCGCGCCGTAGATTTTAATGCCGACCGGTGTGCGAATACCGGTTGAAAGCATGTCCGTCCTGTTTTTAATCGGCATAGTCCAAGCGTTAGTCACTCCGGGGAACTGAAGTTTTTCATTCATTTCACTGACTAAGGTTTCGTACGAAATACGGTCACGCCAGACAGATCGAAACGGTTTTTGGAGCAACTCCGGAAATGAAGAATACCAGCGCGGCACTTTGCGCCACTCGGATTCGGGTTTCAAAACAACCGTGGTCTCCATCATCGAGAAAGGCGCTGGATCCGTTGCCGTTTCCGCGCGACCGGCCTTGCCGAACACCCGTTCCACTTCCGGGAAACTTTTGATGATCTTGTCTTGGATCTGCATCAATCTTTCCGCCTCTGTCACCGAGATGCCTGGCAATGGCGTCGGCATGTACATCATGACGCCTTCGTTCAAAGGCGGCATAAATTCGGAACCAAGCCTAAAATAAATGGGAATAGACGCCATAAAAAGAATCAGCGCTAGGACAATCGTGCTTTTACGAAAACG
>JAHFFN010000032.1 GCA_023247915.1 Candidatus Omnitrophota bacterium | reverse complement strand
CTCCAAAAGAGCCTATAGAGCGAGTGTCGGGGGGAATGTTTTGTGGGGAGGGAGAGTGTTAATTTAAAAGGAAAAGTCGGAGAGTATTCAAAACTTCATGTGCGGCGCGGTTGCGGATTTCGGAGCGGGAGCCGCGGAGATTTAGTTGGCGGAGAATGGTTTTTTTGGGGGTTGAGACGGCGGCGTAGACGAGGCCGACAGGTTTTTGTGGGGTGCCGCCGCTGGGGCCGGCGATGCCGGTGATGCCGATTCCGATGGCGGAGCGGAATATTTTTTTTACATTGCGCGCCATTTGGCTAGCGACTTGCGGGCTGACGGCGCCGTATTTTTTTAGCAAGGTTTCCGGGATATTTAATTGCGACATCTTGATTTTGTTGTGATAAGCGACAACGCCCCCCAAGAAATAATCGGAACTGCCGGGCACATCCGTGATGAGGCTTGAGAAAAGTCCGCCGGTGCAGGATTCAGCGGCCGAGAGTGTCATTTTCTTTTGGCGAAGTAATTTTCCAACCGCAGAGGCCAGCGTTTCCTCACCCACACCGTAAACATAGCGGCCTAATTTTTTCCGGATTATTTTTTCAACGCGAGTCACTTCTTTTTCCGCTTGTTGGCGCGAAGTGAATTTTGCCATGATTTTTAATTCCACCTGGCCGGGCTTGGCGTAAATGCCCACGGTGACGGGCGGCTTGAGATTAAGGAGAGTATTTATTTTTTCAGCGACACTGGATTCGGGAAGACCCGCTATTTTGACGGAACGAGCGAGAAAACATTCTTTTTTTAAATTTAATTTTTTTAAAAGGAACGGCAGAACTTTTTTTTCAAATAAGGGTTCGAGCTCGCGTGGCGGGCCGGGGAGTAAAAGAAAATATTTCTTGGTGCCGCCACGCATCACTGAAACAAAAATCCCCGGCGCTGTTCCTTGATCATTTTGAAATAAAATTGCGTCTTTGGGAACATTACATTGCTTGGCGATGAGCTCCGACATCTTAAATCCGCGTTTTTGAAGTTGATGCCGGACAAAGGTGTGCGTTTGTTTATCGAAGACTAGTGGTATTTTTAGAAAAGAGGCGAGTGCTTCTGCGGTGACATCATCCGCGGTGGGTCCTAATCCGCCGGAAGCAATGATGAGATCGGCTCGTTTGGCTGCCGCGTCAAATGTTTCCGCTAGACGCCGCACATTATCTCCAGCGGTAGTGTGATGATAAACATCCACCGCGTTTTCGGCTAATTTTTGTGATAAATAGCGGGAATTGGTGTTAAGAATCCCACCCAAAAGAATTTCTGTGCCTACCGAGATAATTTCAGCTTTCACAAGGACTCTCCTTAGTCCTTTGATTATAAGATGTTACAAGAATTTAAGCAAGCGCTATCCGGTGGCAAAAATAAATTAAAAAAAGTTGAACGCAAAAACGGGGGTCTGACGTCTTGTATAGGAGCCCAAAAACCATTCTTTTCTTTACAGGTTTTTGGGCGGGGAGTATAATGCTGTCTCTTGACAAAAAACGTGTTTTTTAGTCAAAAATTTTTTCTTAAGTGGCGGCAAAACAAAGCTTAACACGAAATCCTAAAGGAGCCCAAATGGTACGTCCAAAAGACAAAAAAGAAGAAAAAGCGCACGTGGAAAAGCCTCAAACGGAGAAGCTCACCGTCAAGGAGACCGCGGAAGTTAAGAAAAAATCGATCGACGCCACGGTTTCTCAGATTGAGAAACAGTTTGGCAAAGGCTCGATCATGACCTTGGGGCAAAATGTAAAATTAGATGTGCCCGCCATTCCAACGGGCGCGATCGCGCTCGACGTGGCGCTGGGTGTTGGTGGCGTTCCCCGCGGACGCGTGATTGAAATTTTTGGTCCGGAATCCAGCGGAAAAACAACGTTAACACTTTCCATTATCGCTCAGGCGCAAAAGCGCAAAGGTGCGGCCGCGTTTATCGACGCGGAACATGCTTTTGATTCGACCTACGCCAAAAAATTGGGCGTCAATCTGGATGACTTGTTGATCTCTCAACCGGACACCGGAGAGCAGGCTCTGGAAATCACCGAGATGCTCGTTCGCTCCAATGCGATCGACATCATCGTCGTGGACTCCGTAGCGGCGCTCGTGCCCAAAGCGGAAATCGAAGGCGAGATGGGCGCTTCGCACATGGGTCTTCAGGCGCGTTTGATGAGCCAAGCTCTGCGCAAATTAACTTCCGCCATCGCCAAATCCAAAGCGACAGTTATTTTTATCAACCAGCTTCGCGAAAAAATCGGCGTGATGTTCGGTAATCCCGAAACCACACCGGGTGGGCGCGCGCTTAAATTTTATTCGTCGGTTCGTCTGGACATTCGTCGTATCGCGCAGATTAAGCGCGGTGAGGAAATTGTCGGCGGCCGCGTTCGCGTCAAAGTGGTCAAAAATAAAGTGGCCGCGCCCTTCAAGCAGGCCGAATTTGACCTGATGTATGACGAAGGTGTTTCAGCGATCGGAAGTATTCTCGACGTTGCGGAGACTTTCGAGATTATCAAACAGAGCGGAAGCTGGATCATTTACGGCGAAGAAAAGTTGGGCCAAGGCCGGGAAAATGCGAAGGCTTTCTTGAGAGAAAATCCGAAAGTTTTGAGCGAGCTCGAAAAGCGTATTTCCGAACACTCGTTAGTGGCTAAGCACGCTTAATTCATTCGCCGCAAGGCGGCAAACCCCGTCCATGCCGATGGCCTTAAAGCCAGGTTGCATGGGCGGGGTTTCGAGTTCTTATGATGAATGATCACGCGGAAAATAATGATGAAGAAAAGGCGCTCTTAAAAGCAAAAAGCGATGCGCTGAGGCTTTTGTCTTTCTCCGCCCGGAGCTCCTCGGAACTGCGTAAGCGGCTCGAGATGAAAAAGTGCCCTGAAGATTTGATTGATCAAGTGATTGAGTCCTTTACGCGTCAGGGACTTTTGGACGATAAGAAATTTGCCAAGCTTTACGCGGAATCGCGCGTGTACAGCCGGCCGACAGGAAGAAAAAGTCTGGAGATGGATCTCAAGAAAAAGGGATTAACTCCGGAGTTGGTCTCAGAGACGCTGTCGGAATTAAAAGATTATGATGAAAAGGCGATGGCCAAAGAATTGATTCGTCAGCGCCTTCGCGGCATGTCAGGTGTTTCAGTGGAAAAAAGAAAAGCACGGATTTTTGGACTTTTGAAACGCCGGGGATTTGGAAGTGATGTGATTTTTCCGGCGATGAATGAAGCGTTTAAAGAATATTTATCCGAAGAGTTGGAATAGAGAGGATGGGCTGTTTTGAAAGTAAATGAGCTTCGCCAAAGTTACTTGGATTTTTTTAAGTCCAAGGAGCATAAAGTTTTTTCGAGCGATTCGCTGGTGCCCGTGGACGATCCGTCCCTTCTTTTTACAGGCGCCGGAATGAATCAGTTCAAGCCCTACTTTTTGGGGCTTAAAAAAGATTTAAAACGCGCGACCAGCTGTCAAAAATGCCTGCGCACCGCGGATCTGGATCGCGTCGGTAAAACAGCCTATCACCATTCTTTTTTTGAAATGCTCGGCAATTTTTCTTTTGGTGATTATTTTAAAGAGGGCGCTATCGAATGGGGCTGGGAATTTGTTACCAAGGTTCTCAAGCTTCCCAAAGAGAAGCTTTGGGTCTCGGTTTATCAGGATGACGACGAAGCGTTCGCGATTTGGAAAAATAAAATCGGCATCCCGGAGTCGCGTATCGTGCGCATGGGCGCCGATGATAATTTTTGGCCGGCCAATGCGCCCAAAGACGGACCCAACGGTCCTTGCGGGCCTTGCTCCGAAATTTATGTGGGCGAGACGCCCGGTAAAGGCGTAGAGATTTGGAATCTTGTTTTTACGCAATTTGATCGCCAAAGCGACGGCTCGTTATTGCCTTTGCCGCAGAAAAATATTGATACCGGCATGGGTCTTGAACGCGCCGCGGCGGTAGTCCAGGGCGTGGAATCTAATTTTGACATTGATACCTTTGTCGCGCTACGCAAAGAAGTTCACGCGCTTCTCAAAAAAGGCGGCGTGGAGCGCGCGCATGAAAACGCGGTGATGGATCATATTCGTGCGGTGACATTTTCCATCGCGGACGGGGCTTTGCCTTCCAATGAAGGCCGCGGGTATGTGATCCGCAAAATTATTCGTTTGGGATGCGATCATTTGAAAAAAGCCGGCGTTGTGGAGGATGGGAAGTTTCACAAGCTAGTGCCCGCGATTGTCGAGATTTGGGGCGAAGCTTACCCTGAACTTCGAGAGAAGCAGAAAACAATCGCGTCGATCATTGAAAATGAAGAAAAGTCATTCAATGAAATTATTCGGAGCCGCATTCCAACGCTTCGGCAGGAATTGCCATTGTCAAAAAATGGCGCGGAAACCGCTTTTAAATATTACGACACGTACGGATTGCCCTTTGAAATGATTCAGGGTATCGCCAAAGAAATGAATATCGCTATCGATGTCGACCAGTTCAATGTTTACTTGGACGAGCAAAAGCGGCGTTCGCGGGAGTCGTCAAAAATAGCAGGCGAGATCTTTGCCAAGAGTGCGGTGTATGCGTTGATCGACGGTCTTAGTCCGACACAATTTTTAGGGTACGAAAAAACTGAAGAAGGAAATGCCACTCTTTTGCGTTGCGTGAAAGGCGAGACCATTGTGCCCGAGCTGAAAGACGGGCAGGAAGGCGTGCTTTTATTCGACAAATCGCCGTTTTACGCGGAGTCCGGCGGACAGATCGGAGATACCGGAAAAATCACCGGATCTGGGTTTGAAGCTGAAGTTTTGGACACGCAAAAAATGGATCATTGCATCGGCCACCGGGTATTGATTAAAAAAGGCAGTGCGCGGTCGGAGCTGAGATGCCGATTGACGGTGGACATGACGCGTCGCGCGGATATCATGAAAAATCACACGGCGACGCATCTTTTGCACGCGGCTCTCCGCAGGGTGCTGGGCGAGCATGTGAAGCAGTCGGGATCGCTAGTGGCGGCGGACTATCTTCGTTTTGACTTTACTCATTTTCAGGCGCTAACGTCCGCGCAGTGGACGGAAATAGAAGCGCTTGTGAATGCGGAGATCAAAAAAAATACTACGCTGTTGAAACGCGAACTGCCCAAAGAAGAAGCAGTAAGAGAAGGCGCCATCGCCTTTTTTGGTGAGAAATATGGCGATAAAGTGCGTGTCGTGTCCGTCGGGGATTTTTCGAAAGAACTTTGTGGCGGCACTCATCTATCGCGCACCGGAGAGATTGAGCTTTTTAGAATCACCTCCGAGGGTTCGATTCAGGCGGGTGTGCGGCGCATTGAAGCGGTGACCGGACGCTGGGCGCATGCGTTATTAGAAAAACAAGACAAAGAAATTGAAGTCATGGCCAAAGATCTGGGCGCCAAGGTATCGGAGTTTCCGTCCGAGCTCAAACGCTTGGGGGCGTCTGTCGGAGAATTTAAAACAAAGCTTTCAGCCGCGATGAATGAAAAGACGCGTCGTATGGCGTCCGAAGCGATGGAAAAAGCGCCGCTGGTTTCCGGCGTCAAATTTATTGAAAAAAGAATTCCTGGCGCGGACGCGGATATTTTAAAGACGGCCTGCGATTATTGGAAGACTTTGAAAGTGCCTTTTGCCGCGTTTTTGGTGGCGGACAGCGACGGCAAGGTTTCTGCGGTGATTGCCGCTAGTGAGGAGCTTGTGAAAAAAGGGTTTCATTCCGGGAAATTAGTGAAAGAAGTGGCCGCGTCGCTCGATGGCAATGGCGGCGGTCGTCCGGATTTTGCAGTCGGCGGCGGGAAAAGTGTGGAGAAGATTCAGGCGGCACTCGCACTAGGACATAAAAACATTCAAGAGGCATTGGCTAAATGATCGCGATTAAATATTCCAGTCAAAAATTTCAGAAACTTTTTGTGAATCGATTTGCCAGTCGTAATCGTCGCACGGAAGACAAGGTGCGCCGCATCTTGGAAGACGTGAAGAATAATGGCGATGAAGCGGTGATTCGCTACACGCGCAAGTTTGACAAGGTGAAGTTGACGCCCAAGGAATTGCGCGTCTCCGAGAGCGAGATCAACGGCGCGTACCAAAACATCGATCCTGATTTTGTATCCGCGCTTAAAATCGCGGTGGAAAATGTCAGCCAGTATTATAAAAAACAGTCCAAGCGTTCTTGGAAGATGACCCGAGAAGACGGTGTCATTTTAGGGGAAAAAGTCCGCCCTCTGGAATCCGTTGGAATTTATGTGCCTGCCGGAACCGTGCCGCTTCCATCCACTGTGTATATGACGGTAGTGCCCGCAAAAATGGCGGGGGTGGAAAAAATTTACTTAATCACGCCACCCAATAAATTTAAAAGCGTGGATCCGCATATTTTAGCGGTGGCAAATCTATTGAAAGTGGACGGGATTTTTAAAGCCGGCGGCGCGCAGGCGATCGCCGCTTTCGCGTTTGGAACCAAAACGATTCCTCGCGTGGATAAAATCATCGGCCCCGGCAACGCGTATGTGGCGGAAGCCAAGCGCCAGGTATTTGGTTACTGCGACATTGATATGGTGGCAGGGCCTTCGGAAGTCGCTATCCTGGCGAATGATTATTCCGATCCGGATTTTGTGGCGGCGGATCTTTTGGCGCAAAGCGAACATCACATGGGAAGCTCCATTCTTGTGACGACTTCCAAGCGCTTGGCCAAGATGATTAAAAAAGTTCCCGCGCGCGGCTACATCATTACGGTTAAAAATTTGAAACACGCGGTGGAAGTGATCAATCAAATCGCGCCTGAGCATTTGCAGGTGATGGTGAAAAACCCTCAGCGCATTATCAAAGATATTAAAAACGCGGGCGCTATTTTTGTCGGAGCTTTTACGCCGACAGCGGTGGGGGATTATATCGCCGGCCCGAGCCATGTGCTACCGACCAGCGGCACCGCCCGGTTTTTCTCGGGGGTCTGCGTGTCGGATTTTATGAAAAGTTCTCACGTGATTTCGTACAGCCGCAAAGCGCTTGAAAAGGTAAAGGCGCCGATTGAACGCTTGGCAACGCTCGAAGGACTTCCGCGACACATGGAGTCGGTCAGAGTCCGCTTTGAAAAAAATAAATAATCTTGGAGAAAACGTGAAAATTCGTAAAGCCACGATCAAGCGAAAGACCAAAGAAACCAATATTGAAGCGACGGTGACGATTGACGGCTCCGGCAAATCAAAAATCAAAACCGGCATGCCTTTTTTGAGTCACATGATTGAGGCGCTCGCCAAGCACGGGCTTTTTGACATCACTTTAAAGGCGACCGGTGATTTGCATGTCGACACGCATCACAGCAACGAAGATATCGCGATTGCTTTGGGAGAAGCGTTCAAAAAAGCGTTGGGGGATAAAAAGGGCATCCGCCGCTTTGCTGATTTTAGAGCGCCGCTTGATGAGGCCTTGGCGGGCGTGAGAGTGAGTATTGATTTGAGCGGCCGCGGATCCTTTCACATGCACACGGGAGCGAAAACCAAATGGCTCGAACACCCGGCATTGCGCGCGAAACAAAACAGCATGAATTACACCATCGCGGACGCGAAACATTTCATGGAATCTTTCGCTTCGCATATGGGAATCACTTTGCACATTGATTTTATTTCGGGCGATCAGCCGCATCATGTGATTGAGGCGACATTTAAGGCTCTGGCCAAAGCGCTGGATTGGGCCACCGGTTTGGATGGGCGTGTGAAGAGCGTGCCTTCGACCAAGGGAAAACTGTGATCGTTATTGTCGATTATGGGATGGGGAATCTGCGCAGTGTGTCTAAGGCCTTTGAGGCCTGCGGCGCGACAGTCAAAGTCAGTTCGTCCCCCAAAGACATTGAAAAAGCCGAGAAATTAGTGGTTCCAGGTGTGGGGGCGTTTACTCACGCGATGCGGGAGCTGCGTCATCGGAAGTTGGTGGATCCGATCAAAGAGAAAATCGCTTCAGGGACGCCGTATCTTGGGATTTGCCTGGGGCTCCAGCTTCTTTTTACTCAAAGCGAGGAAGGGGAACGAGCCAAGGGGCTAAATGTGATTCCCGGCCGCGTGGTGAAATTTCGCGGAGCGCTCAAAATTCCCCACATGGGGTGGAATCAAGTCACGCTGAGTCAAAAAAATTGCCCGCTTTTCAAGGGGATAAAAAAAGATTCAAACTTTTATTTTGTGCATTCTTATTTTGGAGTGCCAGAAGACGCGTCGTGGACATTGGCTAAGACTGATTATGGGAAGGGATTTTGTTCGGCGGTGTGGAAAGACAATGTTTTTGCCACGCAGTTTCATCCGGAGAAGAGCCAGGAGATTGGGCTTCAGATGATTCAAAATTTTATTCAGTACAAGCCTGGAAAGCACGCATGATCCCTATCCCAGCGATTGATTTGAAAGACGGCAAGGTGGTACGGCTTCTTCATGGGAATTTTAAAGAAGAAAAAGTTTACTTTGACGGCCCGGAGATTATCGCCAAGCGTTTTGAGAATGACGGTGCGGCGCGAATTCATGTGGTGGATTTGGATGGCGCGCTAAAAGGAAAGCCAAAGAATAAAGCGCTCATCGAAGAAATTTTAAAAGTCGTGAAAACGCCGCTGGAAGTGGGCGGGGGCATCCGGAGTCTTGAGACGGCGGAAGATTATTTTGCGATGGGAATTTCCTGGGTGATTTTGGGAACCAAGGCTTGTTTAGATCCTGGTTTCATGGAAGAGGCGCTCTGCGAATTTAAAGAGAAGGTGATTGTGGGAATTGACGCGCTCGACGGGTTTATCGCGACGGACGGTTGGACTAAAACCACAAAAATCCGCGCGGTGGACTTGGCCAAGCAGGTGGAGGCGTTGGGCGGCAAAACAATTATTTATACGGATATTTCAAAAGACGGAGCATTGCAAGGGCCTAATTTAAAAGAAGTCACTCACATGGCGTCAAATCTTGGGATTGACGTGATCGCTTCCGGCGGGGTGGGGGCGCTGAAAGATGTGCAAGCGCTTTTGGATTTGAAGAAAAAAAATATCAGCGGCGTGATTATCGGAAAAGCTTTGTATGAAAACAAATTCACTTTAAAAGACGCGATCGGCCTATGCTCACAAAACGCATCATTCCCTGCTTAGACGTTAAAGAAGGACGCGTCGTCAAGGGAACCCAGTTTTTGGGGCTTCGGGACGCCGGGGATCCGGTCGAATGCGCGCGCTTCTACGATAAAGAAGGCGCGGATGAGCTCGTTTTTTTGGATATCACCGCGTCTCATGAGAAGCGTGGAATTTTAATCGATGTGGTGCAGCGCACGGCGGAAAAAGTGTTTATGCCGCTCACGGTCGGCGGCGGTGTTTCAACTGTGGACGATATCCGACAGCTTCTGAGCGCCGGAGCGGATAAAGTTTCGATCAATACGGCGGCGGTCAAAGATCCGCTGTTTGTTAAAAAAGCGGCGGAACGTTTTGGCGCGCAATGCGTGGTGGTGGCGATCGACGCCAAGCGCTCATTGACCCGCAAAAAGAAATGGGATGTTTATACGCATGGAGGCCGCCAAAATACCGGGCTCGACGCGTTGCAATGGGCCAAGCGTGTGGAGCAATTGGGCGCGGGTGAGATTCTTTTAACCAGCATGGACAAGGACGGAACAAAGTCCGGGTATGATTTGGAGTTAACGAGAGCCATTTCGGAGTCCGTGAGCATTCCGGTCATCGCTTCCGGCGGTGTGGGAAATTTACAGGATTTGGCGGACGGGTTTTTGAAGGGGAAGGCGGACGCGGTGTTGGCCGCCAGTATTTTTCATTTTAAAGAGTACACGGTGAAGCAGGCTAAAAAATATTTAAAAGCAAAAGGAGTAAAAGTCCGATGATCACAGTAGAAGCCTTTGAAAAAATAAAAAGCAGTCTTAAGTTCGACGCGCAGGGATTGATCCCGTCCATTACTCAGGACGCGAAAACCAAACAGGTGTTGACGCTGTGCTACATAAATGAAATCGCGCTGAAGGCGACGATTGAGACGGGCTTTGTGCATCTTTTCCGGCGCTCGCAGAATAAATTGATGAAAAAAGGGGAGACGTCGGGGCATACACAGGCGGTTCGTGAATTGCGACCCGACTGTGAAGGCAAATCGCTTTTGATTTTAATCGATCAAAAAGTGGCGGGCTGCCACAAAGGTTATTTCAGCTGTTACTTTGAGAAATTTTCAGCCAATGGCGGTCTCGAAGTGACCGACACGCTGATCTTTGATCCTAAGAAGGTTTATTAATTTAAAGGAATACGCTTTTGGATTATTGCACGCCCACAAAACAAGAGTTTTTAAAGCTTGCCAAAAAAGGCAATCTGATTCCGGTTTGCCGGGAAATCTTGGCGGACATGGAAACGCCGGTGTCGCTTTTTTTAAAAATCGGCGACAGACCCTATTCGTATCTTTTGGAATCCGTAGAGGGAGGGGAAAAAATCGCGCGATTTTCGGTGATCGGCGGCGCGCCGTCCCTGGTGTTTAAAAGTAAGGGTCGCGATATCCGCATCAGCGCCCCAGGCAAGAAAGAACAATCTTTCCGCACTGAGAAGGATCCGCTTTTTGAAATCGAAAAAATTTTAAAGCGATTCAAGCAGGTGCCGCTGGCGGGACTTCCGCCGTTTTCCGGTGGCGCTGTCGGTTATTTGGGATATGACACGGTGCGATTTATTGAAAATATCCCCGACAAAAACAAAGACGTCTTAAAAATACCGGACGCGCTTTTTATTTTCACGGATACGATTTTTATTTTTGATCACATCAATAAGAAAATCAAAATCATCTCCAATATTTTTCTGGAGGACTTTGATTCGCCATCCGAAGCCTACGATCACGCGGTGCAAAAAATTGAGGGGGAGATCAAGCGTCTTCGTGCGGCCGCTCCGGTTTCGGCGTCTTCCTCATCTGCTTCGGGCTCCGGTGCGTTTAAAATTAATTCTAATTTCACGAAAGCCAGTTTTGAAAAAGCTATCTTAAAGGCCAAAGAGCATATTAAAAAGGGGGACGCGTTCCAAATCGTGCTCTCGCAGGCGTTTCAGACCAAACTTTCCTCCAAAGCGTTTGATGTGTACCGATCCTTGCGCTCCATCAATCCTTCGCCCTACATGTTTTATTTGAATTGCGGGGATTTTCAAATCGCGGGCTCCTCGCCGGAGGTGCATGTGCGCTGTGAAAATCGAAATGCTTCTTTGCGGCCGATTGCCGGCACCCGGCCTCGCGGCAAAAATACCGCCGAAGATCTGAAGCTGGAAAAAGAACTTTTAGCCGATCCCAAAGAACGGGCGGAGCATTTGATGTTGGTGGATTTGGGACGCAATGATTTGGGGCGTGTTTGCGAATACAAATCCGTCAAAGTCTCGGAATTTATGACAATCGAACGCTATTCGCATGTGATGCACATTGTCAGCAATGTGGAGGGGCGGATGCAGTCCGGAAAAACTAATTTTGACTTGCTTCGAGCGACTTTTCCGGCGGGCACGATTTCCGGAGCGCCTAAGGTGAAGGCGATGGGCATTATCGATAATCTTGAAAATCAAAAGCGCGGATTTTATTCGGGCGTCGTGGGTTATTTGAGTTATTCGGGAAACTTGGATTCTTGTATCGCGATCCGATCCATTGTAATGAAAGACGCCAAAGCGTATGTTCAGGCCGGCGCCGGCGTGGTCGCGGATTCCGTACCCGCCAAAGAATATCAAGAAACGGTAAACAAGGCCAAAGGGCTGATCAAAGCGATTGAAATGGCCGAAAGCGGGGTATTCCAATGATTCTCATGATCGATAATTACGACTCCTTTACTTATAACCTCGTGCAATATTTGGGAGAGATGGGCGAGGAGCTCAAAGTGATCCGTAATGACCAAATCACGGTGGCTCAGATCAAAAAATTAAAACCAAAGCGGATTGTGATTTCTCCCGGCCCTGGAAATCCCAGCGAGGCGGGAATTTCAAACGCGGTCATTCGAGAACTTGGTCCCAAGATCCCGCTTCTAGGGGTTTGTCTGGGGCATCAATGCATCGGGGAAGTGTTTGGCGGGAAAGTGATTGGCGCGGGACGCTTGATGCACGGGAAAACATCGCCAATTTTGCATGACGGGAAGGGTATTTTTAAGAATATCGACAATCCCTTCACGGCGACGCGGTATCATTCGCTTTTAGTGGAGCGTAAAAGCTTGCCGAAGGTTCTGGAAATTACCGCCGAGACCAAGGAAAAGGAGATTATGGGGCTTCGCCACAAACAGTTTCCGATTTACGGCGTTCAATTTCACCCCGAGTCTATTTTGACTCAACCCGGCAAAGACATTCTCAGAAATTTTCTTAAATTAACGCAATGATTCATCATTTAAACGAAGCCGCCGGACTTCTTAAAATGCGCCGTTCGCTGGGGGCGGAGGAAATGGCCGCGGCGATGGAGTTGATTGTCACGGGCGCTTCCACGGACGCGGATATCGAAGCATTTTTGTTGGCACTGCGCGAAAAAGGGGAAACGGCGAGCGAAGTCGCTTCCGCCGCCCGCGTGATGCGGCGGCACTCGACGAAATTCCCCAAGAAAATCCCAGGTCTCTTAGACACTTGCGGTACCGGCGGTGATGCGCAGCACACGCTCAATGTTTCTACACTTTCAGCGCTTGTCGCCGTGTCGGCCGGAGCTCGGGTTGCCAAGCATGGCAATCGCTCGGTTTCGAGTGTGTGCGGCAGCGCGGATCTTCTGGAGCTTTTGGGAGTACCACTAGAGATGAGCCCTGAAAAAATAGCGGCCTCCATTGAAAAAACAGGATTTGGTTTTTTATTCGCGCCCGCGTTCCATCCCGCGACTCGATATGCGATGCCCGCCCGAAAGAAAATCCAAGGCAAGACGATTTTTAATTTATTGGGGCCGCTTTGCAATCCGGCCGGAGTGGATTTTCAGGTGATTGGCGTCTATTCGCCGGTGCTTGTCAGAACTGTCGCCGAGGTGCTGGCGGAATTGGGGGTGCAAAAGGCGTTTGTGGTGCATGGCACCGAAGGTTTGGACGAGATCAGTATTGCTGGTGCGACGCTCGCGGCGGAAATTAACCGGAAAGAAATACGGTTTTTTGAAATTTTGCCCGAAAGCGCGGGTCTCAAGCGTTCAAAGTTGATTGAACTTAAGTGTAATTCCAAAGAAGCCAGCCTCACGATGGCCAAAAGCGTGCTTCGCGGCGAAAAGAGTCCGGCGCGGGACGCGGTGGCGCTGAACGCCGGCGCGGCTTTGGCGGCGGCAGGACTGGCGGACTCAATCAAAGCGGGAGTCACGCTATCCCAAGATCTTTTGGAATCAGGCCGCGTTCAAAAAAAATTAGACGAAATCATCGCGTTTACGGGTTAAACATGATTTTAGACGAAATTATTCAAAATAAAAAAATCGAAATCGAAATTCTAAAAAAGAAAACGCCTCTTTCTTTTTTGGAAAAGGAAGTGACAAAGCTTCCCAAAAAGAACCCCGTTTTTCTAGAAGCGCTTAAAAAGTCGTCCGGAATGGCGGTGATCGCCGAGATCAAACGCAAATCGCCCTCGCGAGGAGTGTTGTGTGAAGATTTTGATCCTTGTCGTATCGCGCGCGCCTATGAAACCGGCGGCGCATCCGCACTTTCAGTTTTGACGGATGAGAAATACTTCGGAGGCTCTTCGCAGGTGCTGGTTGAAGTGCGTGCCGAGACTCGTCTTCCGATTTTGCGAAAAGATTTTACGGTGGATCGTTATCAGGTCTTGGAAGCACGACTTTTGGGGGCGGATGCAATTCTTTTGATCGCCGCTGTTTTAACGCCCAAGGAGATGGAAAACTTGAGTCGTGAAGCTGTGGGTTTGGGGCTGGATGTTCTTTTTGAAGTGCATGATGAAAAGGAATTGGCCACGGTATTGCCGCTCAAACCCAAGCTTTTAGGAATTAATAACCGCGATTTAAAAACATTCGATGTAAATGTGGCGACCACAGAAAAGCTTATCGCTGGCTTGCCAAAAAATATCTTAGTTGTCTCCGAAAGCGGAATACAAACGCATCAGGATTTAAAAAATTTAAAAAAGATGGGCGCCGGCGCGGTTCTGGTGGGAGAGAGTTTGATGACTCAGAAAGATCCGGGAAAGGCGCTTGAGACGCTTTTGGGAGATTTTCGTGATTCGCGTTAAGATTTGCGGGATTACAAGTGTGGCCGATGCGCTCATGGCTGCGGAGGCGGGCGCGGACGCGATTGGCCTTGTTTTTGCCAAGAGCTCCCGGCAAGTCTCGGTCGCACAGGCGGCTAAAATTAGCCGGGCGGTAGGGCCATGGATATCCGTTGTCGGTGTTTTTGTGAATGAAAAGCCTGAAACCATAAGCCGCGTAGCCATGGCGTGCCCTTTGACCGCACTTCAGCTTCACGGAGACGAGTCCCCAGAAGAAATCAAGCGCTTGGGCGGTTATAAGAAAATCAAAGCTTTTCGTATCGAAAATAAAGCGGATTTGAAGGCTCTCACACGGTATAATACGGATGCTTTTTTATTCGACGCCAAGGCAGGAAATGCCTATGGTGGTACCGGAAAAACTTTTGATTGGAAAGCGCTTCAAGGCCTTAAAATAAAGACTCCGTGGATACTGTCCGGCGGTCTTTCGGTTAAAAATATCGGACAAGCGCTTAAAAGTGTCACGCCTTACGGTGTGGATGTCTCTAGCGGGGTCGAAAAAAGACCCGGAATTAAAGACGCGAAGCTTGTGAAGGAGTTTATTCGAATTGCAAAAAAAGGCTAAAGTTTCAAAGCTCAGTTTAACGGTTGGATGAATTGGAATCCGCCTATCGCGGCGCCAAAAAAGACCCTCGCTTTAAAAAAGAGCTCGCTCATTACCTGCATCACTTTGCCGGACGCCCGACCCCGCTCACCGAAACGCGTCGCCTAGCGAAGCTTTTGGGAGTTCGCCGCTTCTTTTTAAAGCGCGAAGATTTGATGCATACCGGTTCGCATAAAATTAATAACACGCTCGGCCAAGTTCTTTTGACGCTCAAGATGAAAAAAAAGCGCGTGATCGCCGAAACCGGTGCTGGCCAGCATGGCGTCGCGACGGCCACTGTGTGCGCTCTTTTTGGCATTCAATGTGACGTTTACATGGGCGAGGAAGATGTGCATCGCCAGGCGCTGAATGTTTTTCGCATGAAACTTTTAGGGGCTCGCGTCATTCCCGTCAAAACAGGATCACGGACACTCAAGGACGCGGTCAATGAAGCTATTCGGGATTGGGTGACCAATGTGCGGGACACGCATTACATTATCGGTTCCGTGATCGGACCTCATCCGTATCCCATGATGGTTCGTGATTTCCAGTCGGTGATTGGCCGCGAGACGGCGGCACAGGCTAAAAAAGCGGGAATCGGCGCGCCAGATTATTTGGTGGCATGTGTGGGCGGCGGATCCAATAGCATTGGCTTGTTTCATCCGATGCTCAAAACACGTTCCAAAATGATTGGCGTTGAGGCGGCCGGACTCGGCTTAGCCACCAAGCAGCACGCGGCCACTTTATCGCTCGGACATATCGGAGTGCTGCACGGATCCAAAAGCGAAGTGCTCCAGGATAAGGATGGGCAAATTAATTTGGCTCATTCGATCTCAGCGGGGTTGGATTATCCGGGAGTGGGACCAGAACATGCTTATCTTAAAATGGCGCGCCGCGTTCAGTACGTGGCCGCAACGGATCAGGACGCACTTCTCGGCGTGAAAGCACTCAGCCGCATTGAAGGTATTATTCCCGCTTTGGAGCCAGCGCACGCGATTGGTTATTTGGTTCGAAACAAATCTCTTTTTAAAAAGACGGACACCGTTGTGCTTTGCTTGTCCGGACGCGGAGACAAGGATGTGGTTCAAATCTCCGAGGTGATGCCGTCGTGAATCGTATCGCCAAAAAATTTGCCACGCTTAAGAAAAATAATAAAAAAGCGCTGATTGTGTATATGACCGCCGGAGATCCCAGCCTCCAAAAAAACAAAGAATCTATTTTTGAATTTGAAAAAAACGGCGTCGACCTCATTGAGCTTGGAGTTCCTTTTTCCGATCCTTTGGCGGATGGCCCGGTGATTCAAGAAGCGTCCAATCGCTCGCTTGCCAGAAAAACAAATTTGATTAAAATTTTGGCATTGGTCAAAGAAACGCGCAAAAAATCTCAGATTCCTATTCTTTTGATGAGCTATTTAAACCCCATTTTGCAATACGGCTACGAACGTTTTGCCAAAGATGCGAAAAATGCCGGAGTGGATGGGGTGATTGTGCCAGATCTTCCGCCAGAAGAAGGTGCGGAAATCGCCCCGACGCTGAAACGCGCGGGTTTAGATTTGGTGTATCTGTTGGCGCCTACGAGCACGCCCGAAAGAACGCGTCGCGTCGCGAAAGCCTCTCGAGGATTTATTTATTTTGTTTCGATTACGGGCGTCACGGGTTCCGCGACTCCGGTCGAGACCTTGCTTCGCGCGAAACTCAAAGAGATTAAAAAATCAGCGACACTGCCGGTTTGCGTTGGATTTGGCATCTCAACGCCCGCTCAGGCCAAAGCGGCCGCCAAAAGTGCGGACGGGGTGATTGTGGGAAGCGCCATTGTCAAAGCACTCGCGACGCATCCCAAGTTATCCGCGTCTCAATTTGCCGCGCGCTTCATCAAGCCATTTGCTAAGGCGCTTGGGAAGGGGATTTAAGTGCCGCAAGCAATTATTATGGCGGGAGGCCAGGGAGAGCGTTTTTGGCCGATCACGCACAAGAAATTCCCGAAATACCGCCTTCGCTTCGAAGGTAAAAAGTCACTCCTAGCCAAAACGTATGAGCGCCTGCTCCGAGTCTATCCCAAAAACCACATCCATGTGGTTACCACACAGCCTCATCTAGAGTTTATTCGCGCCGAAATCCCAGCCCTCAAACTGCAGAATATCTTGATTGAGCCGTTCCGAAACAACACCGCCGCCGCCATTTATTTTTCCTGCGAGACGATCGCTAAAAAATTTGGCCAAGACGAAG
>JAHFFN010000031.1 GCA_023247915.1 Candidatus Omnitrophota bacterium | reverse complement strand
AAAGAAACTCCTGAAAAATATGTGAAAACCGCTTATGCCATGGCGGCTGCGGTGAATCGCTTAAATGCACTTGGATTTGTGCATCGGGACTTAAAACCAAGCAATTTCATGTGGGATGAAAAAGACGGTGAGCCTGGTGTGGTTTTATTGGATTTTAATATTTCACAGCATCCAGGAGAAACGCCTCTTCATCCGAATAACGAAACTGTATTTACGACGAGGGCGTTTCAATCGCCGGAGCAAGCTTCTCTTAATTTTCCCCCCGTTTCTTTGACAGACGATGTTTATAGCTTTTCTCTGGCGCTTGTTTGGCTCTGGGCGGCTCATGATGATTTGGTTCGAGACGGAATCGAAACGCACTTAGCAAGCCAATTGGTGCAAAAAAATAGAAAGGGCGAACTGCGTTACAATGACGTCGAGCCGCTTCTGGAAGGAAATCCTCTAAAGGAAATCATTTTATCCGGTCTACGCCAGCCCGGAAAAATCTATCACTCGGTTTCGGAAATGAAAGAGGATATTGCCAAGCTCGAGGAAATAAAACCGGCGGCATCGAGTCAACCAAAAGAGTCATTTCTTACCCCTGGTACGAATTTACCGTTACGCGACCCCCTATTTTCTTTGGAAGGTTTGTCCGATGCCGACAAGAAGATTTTGACCCAGTTTATTTTGTCGCGGCTGCCTGAGACCGCTCCGTACCCGCTCGCCATTCATAATAACAAAATCGTTTCTTTCGAAAGAGAAGGGAAGATGCTTTATTTTCTCGACTCCGCGGGAATCCGCCTTATGAAAGACGGTCAGCCCCTGGCTTTTATGCCGACGCCGGAGGATTTTGAGAAGATTCATAACGACATTCTTATGAGATCTCAATATTCTTCCAATCAAACTGTCTTCGGGGAGCACAGTGATAATCTTTCCGAAAATCTTCCGCTCGACGATGCGGCGGTCAGTCGAGTAGAGCGGGCTTACGAAAGAGTACAAAGCCAGCTCGGCGAAACACAGCTTATCCACGTTTTTGATCTGGATATTTTGCCGCAAGGTGAGGAAGAATTTGCGGCGTATTTGGCTCATGTGCTCGTGATACTCAATGCCATTCAAAAACTGGAGATCGTCAAGGGGGTTCAATTCAGCGTGAAGTCCAAAGATCCCTCCCGGATCGTGCAAGCACTTCACCATCCTCTTGGCGGTCTCCTCCTAGATTTGTCGGCGCTTTCGGAAGAGCAACAGAATCTCCTGCAGGTTCACTTGTCACTACCTTCAGATTTGGCGGAAGGGCATGCCAATCTTCCCATGGCTGCTCTCCAAAAAGGGCAGGTCGCTTATCTTCGCGCTTACATTCTTTTAAGTATCTTGGCGGGTCGGTGGCAGGAAGGTCATAAAGAGACGACGCCGCATGAAGCGATTGTCAGGCTTTACGGTAGCTTTTTGGAGGCGGCTCAGGCCAGAGACTCTCGTCTGCCACAGATTTTGGGTCGATTCTTAAAAGGAGAAGTCAGCGACGAAATACGAGGTCTCGCCGTTACTTTCAGCCTTCCTGCCGCTGCCCGTATCGCGTGGGGATCCACGATTGAGTTCTTTGCCAGAACAGCTCACGCACTTGCCCGAGCGGCTTAACGCCCCCTCGATTGACACCCTTAACCCCTTGGCCTATAATGACTTTCCGGAGACCAAATAGCGGATGTCAATCGAAGGCGGGGCGGGGATAAGGATCGCTGTCGTCGACGACGAAAAGATGCTTTTGAATGTTTTTTCGTCTTTGATGAAACAGTACAATTATCACGCGGATTTCTTTTCCAATCCTCAAAAAGCTTTGGAAATGATTATCGATGACCCGGCTCGCTACAAGCTGGTGATCACGGATATCCGGATGCCTCAGATGGACGGCATCACTTTCGCCAAACGGATCCGGGCAATTATTCCGAAGCTCCCCATTATGTTTATGACCGGGGAAGTATCCGATGAGAGCCGGGAGCAGGCGCTGGCGTTGGGCAATGTCGCGTTTTTGGAAAAACCGTTTCCGCTGGAGGAAACGTTGAAAGTTTCGATTCCCATGTTTTTAGGCAAGACCGAAAAATAAAGAAAGCATCCATTCAATCGTGGAACAAACCAGCGAATACATCGGGATTTTAGTCACCCTGCTCATGGCGTTTGGCATCGCCGTGTTGATTATTTTTTTAAATAAAATTTTGGGGCCGAAAAATAAAGGCTCCGCCGTGAAGTCCGAGCCGTTTGAATGCGGACTCCCACCTTTAAGCCGTCCGACCGGGCATTTTTCTGTTAAATTTTATCTCATCGCGATGCTTTTTATTCTTTTTGACGTGGAAGTCGTGTGGTTTTTCCCGTGGGCGGTGATTTTAAGAGAGATTCGTTGGGCGGGAATCCTAGAAATGTTTTCGTTTGTGGCGATTTTGGCGCTGGGCTTTGCCTATGCCTGGAAAAAAGGAGCTTTGCAATGGGACCGGTAATGGAAGGTGCGGATGTAGAAAAATTTAGCTTTATGACGACCACGCTCAACGACGCGATCGGCTGGGCGAGAAAATACTCGATTTTTCAATACCCGTTTGTCACCGCTTGCTGTGGCATGGAATACATGGCGACCGCTTGCGCGCACTATGACGTGGATCGTTTCGGCGCGGGTTTTCCGCGCTTTTCCCCTCGGCAATCGGATGTGCTCTTTGTGGTCGGCACCATCAGCCATAAAATGGCGCCGGTTTTAAAGCGCGTGTATGAGCAAATGTGCGAACCCAAATGGGTGGTCGCTTTCGGTGTCTGTACTTGCACCGGCGGATTTTATGACAATTACGCGACGGTGATGGGCATCGACACGATTATTCCGGTGGACGTTTACATTCCCGGCTGCCCTCCGCGTCCTGAAAATGTGCTCGATGGTCTCATGAAACTCCAAGCCAAGATTCAAAAACAAAAGCAGGAAGTCTAATGGACGCCGCCGCGCTCGCCGAGCAAATCAAAACCAAATTTCCCAATCTCGTTCTCGAGGCGGGTGTCAATCGCGGTTACGCCACCGTCGTGATTAAAAAAGAAGGCGTTAAGGCATTTGCCGAGTCCTTAAAAAATTCCCCTGGTTTCGAATTTAATATGCTGATGGATGTCACCGCGGCCGATTTTCTTTTCTGGGAAGAAAAAGAAAACCGTTTTGAGGTGATCTACAATCTTTATTCACTGAATCAAAAGCATCGTCTTTTTGTGAAAGCGCTGGTTCCGGAAACGGACACGACGATTGATTCGGTCGCCTCGGTATGGCCGGCGGCCAATTGGTATGAGCGCGAAGTGTGGGACATGTTCGGGATCGTATTCAAAGGACACCCCAACTTAAAACGGATTTTGATGTACGAGGAATTTCAAGGCCACCCTTTAAGAAAAGATTACACCTATAATCGGAGACAACCCTTAATAGGACCGATGAATTGATAAATCGCTTAAAGCCGGGAGCTTGGAGTAAAACTTTTTTAATCGCCATTTTTTTATTGGCTCCCAGTTATTGCGCCGCGGGCGCTGAGAAGGCCGTTCTTTTAAAAGACAGTGATGTGAGTTTTCCGCAGGATCCGTCCGCGCTTCTGAATATGGGCGTGCGTTATGCCGAGCAAGGCGACTGGGACAAGGCGATCGAGCATTTGAAAAAAGCGCAGGCGCTGGATCCCAAAAAAGTCGAAGTGCTGGTCGATTTGTCGCTGGCCTACGCGGAAAAAAATGATTTTGTGAATGCGGTTCGCCAAGCTCAGGAAGCGGTGAAAGCCGATCCTAAAAAAACGAGCGCTTATCATGCGTTGGGTCTGGCTTGGGAAGGCATGAAAATGCCGGAAAAGGCGATCGCGTCCTACATGGCGGGGATTCAAGCGGATCCTCAAAATGCGTCGGATCTGCATTTGACGCTTGGAAATCTTTATGGTAAACAGGGAAGCTTCGACGCGGCGATCAAGGCTTATGAGGCGGCGATTAGCCTGAACCCGAAAAACACTTTCGCGTATTCGAATCTTTCTTATATTTACGAAGAATTGAAGAATGAGCCGAAGGCCATCGAGACCCTGGAGCGAGCCGCGGCGATTGATTCGAAAGATGATGTGATCTGGTATGATTTGGGCGCCGCTTACGGGAAGATGGGCAACAATCCCAAGGCGCTCGAGAGCTACAAAAAAAGTTTTGAATTGAACGCCAAGTCGTATAAAGCGTGTTTAAGTTTGGCGATCGCGTATGAAAAGCAAAAAGATTTGGAGAAAGCCGCGGAGTTTTACGTGAAAGCGCTGTCGCTGACCGAAGATCCCCGGCTTAAAGAAGCGATTTTAGGACAAATCACTCGTTCGTCAGAAGAATAAGTAAACAATTTTAAAGGAAATATGGGTAAGCCGCTCGATCCGAATGCGAGAGCTTCGGAAACGCGTTCAATGCTTTTGAATGTAGGGCCTCAACATCCGGCGATGCACGGCATCGTGCGCATCATCACGGAGCTTGATGGCGAGACCGTGATCAATGCCGAGGTCGAGATCGGCTATCTGCATCGCGCGTTTGAAAAAATGTGCGAGCAAGGTCCTTACAACAACGCCATTCCTTATACTGACCGCCTCAATTACGTTTCCCCCCTGATCAACAATATCGGTTACTGCCTGGCCGTCGAAAGACTTTTCGATATTCAAACCACAGAACGCTGTCAGTACATCCGCGTCATCATGAGCGAGATTTCGCGCATCACGGATCATTTGACCTGCATCGGCGCTTCCGCGATGGAGCTTGGGGCTTTCACCGTCTTCCTTTATATGATCAAGGCGCGGGAATTTTTATATGAATTGATTGAAAACGTCACCGGCGCGCGCCTGACCATCTCTTATGCGCGTATCGGCGGACTCAAATCGGATCTTCCGGAAGGTTTTGAGCCAAAGCTGTTGGCGGCGATTGTTGAGACCCGCAAGATTTTGAAGGAAGTTGAAGGACTTTTAAACACCAATCGTATTTTTATTGATCGCGTCAAAGATGTGGGTGTTATTTCCAAAGAAGACGCGCTGGCTTACGGGATCACAGGGCCGTTTTTACGCTCGACGGGCGTGGATTATGACGTGAGAAAAGTGCACCCGTATTTGGTTTATGATCGTCTTGATTTTGATGTGCCGGTCGGCGAACATGGCGACAATTTGGATCGTTATTATGTGCGCATGGAAGAAATGTTTCAGAGCATGCTCATCATCGAACAATGCTTGAAGCAGATGCCCAAGGGTTCTGTGATGGTGGACACCGCCGGCAAAGTGATTCCCGCGGCGATGATGGTCGATGAGGCCAAGATCGGACACACTCGGGGTCTCAAAGACGTGAAGGTCGAAGCGGATCCGACACTTGAAGGCACCGGCAAGACATTTCGTTCGGTGTATGCCACTGAGAAAAATGTAGCGCTTCCCGCCAAAGAAGACACCTACGGAAATATTGAAGGTTTGATGAATCATTTTAAACTCGTGATGCACGGACATGGGGTTCGTCCGCCCAAGGGTGAGGCGTATTTCCCAGTTGAGGGCGCGAATGGGGAGCTTGGCTTTTACGTGATCTCCGATAATAGCGACCGGCCGTATCGTGTGCGAGTTCGTCCGCCGTGTTTTCCAATTGTCGCGGCATTGCCGAAGCTTATTATAGGAGAGGGTGTGGCGGATATTGTACCGACCTTTGGTTCTGTGAACATGATTGGCGGAGAATTGGATCACTAAATGAATCGCGCGATTTTAAATCAATTAGACGTCGAAGCTGAAAAAGTCGTCGCCAAATACGATCAGAAAAAAGCCGCGACGCTGACGTTGTTGCACATGGCGCAAGACAAAGTGGGCTATGTCACGCCGGAAATCGAAGCGTGGGTGTCCAAATGGACAGAAGTGCCTGTCGTGCACGTGCATGAAGTCGTTACTTTTTATTCGATGTATCACAAAAAACCTGCCGGTAAGACGCATATCCGTTTTTGCACCGGCACTTCCTGTGCGCTCGGCGGTTATGAGAAAATTTTGAGTCATTTAAAGAAAAAATTAAATATCCAAAACGGCGAAGTCACCAAAGACGGAAAATTTTCTCTCGAAGAAGCCGAATGTCTCTGTGCTTGTGAATGCGCGCCTATGATGCAGGTGGGCGACAAATATCACATGGATCTAACGGAAAAGAAGGTTGATCAGATTTTGGACGCGCACAAATGAGCGAGCCGATTCTCTCTAGAAATTTTAATATTCCTGATGCGCACAAACTCAGCGTGGCCGAAAGCCGCGGCGCGTACGAAACTGCCAAAAAAGTTCTCGCGACTTCCAAGCCGGAAGACGTGATCAATGCCGTGATCGCGTCCAATCTGCGTGGTCTTGGCGGCGCGGGATTTCCAACCGGGAAAAAATGGCAATTTCTTCCCAAAGACAACCCTAAGCCGGTGTATTTGGTGATCAACGCCGATGAGGGGGAGCCCGGCACTTGCAAAGACCGTTATATTTTAGAGCGCGATCCGCATCAGATGATTGAAGGCATTATCATCAGCGCTTTCGCGATCAAATCCCACAAAGCTTATGTGTATATTCGCGGCGAATACGTCGAACCTTATCGCAATCTCCAGGCGGCGGTCGACGAGGCCTATAAAAAAGGCTATCTCGGCAAAAATCTTTTTGGCGGCACTTACTCGCTAGACTTGGTCGTGCATCGCGGCGCCGGCGCTTACATTTGCGGCGAAGAAACCGCGCTTTTGGAATCGCTCGAAGGCAAAAGAGGTTTGCCGAGACTCAAGCCACCATTCCCGGCGATTGTCGGACTTTTTGGATGCCCCACGATTATTAACAATGTCGAAACCGTCGCCTGCGTGCCGCATATCATGAAAAATGGCGCCGAGTGGTTTGTAAAATTGGGCACGCCGACCTGTGGCGGGACGCATTTGTTCAGCCTCTCCGGCCATGTGAAAAAGCCCGGCGTGTATGAACTGCCCATGGGCATTCCTTTAAAAGAAATTATTTATAATTATGGCGGCGGCATCAAAGGCGACAAACAACTCAAGGCCGTGATTCCTGGCGGTATTTCCGCGAAGATTTTAACCGCTGCTGAAATCGACGTCAAAATGGACTATGATTCTCTCAAAGCTGCCGGCACCATGATGGGTTCAGCCGGCATCATGGTGATGGATGAAAATACCTGCATGGTCAAAATGCTTTATTACGCCACCAAATTTTTCTCGCATGAATCCTGCGGACAATGCTCGCCTTGCCGTGAGGGCACGGGCTGGGCGCACAAAATTGTGACGCGGATGTATCATGGTGAAGGCACACTCAAGGATCTCGACACGCTTTTGACCATCGCGCGCAATATGGAAGGTCGCACTATCTGCGTGTTTGCTGACGCGGCGGCATGGCCGATACAAAGCTACATCGGAAAATTCAGAGCGGAATTTGAAGCGTATATTCAAAATGGCAAAGGCAAAGATTTGAAACCCCAGGAAGCGGTGTTGCAACATGGCTAATATCACGATTGACGGTAAACAAGTCACAGTCAAAGATGGCATCACCATTATCGAAGCTATCGATCAAGTGAAGACGGAATTGCCGCGCTATTGTTATCATCCCGGTCTTTCGATCGCGGGCAATTGCCGCATCTGCCAGGTCGAAGTTGAAAAAATGCCCCGTACCGTCATTGCTTGCAACACACGCGTCGCCGAAGGCATGGTGATTCACACCCAGTCGGCCAAAGCCAAAGAATCTCAGCAAGTCGTGCTCGAATTTTTGCTCGCCAATCATCCGCTCGACTGCCCGGTCTGCGACCAGGCCGGCGAATGCAAACTCCAAGATTATTACATGGACTACGGTCTCTACGATTCCAAGTTTAATGAACAAAAGGTCAAAAAGACCAAAAAAGCCGTTTCGATCGGCCCCACGATCATGCTGGATCAAGAGCGCTGTATTTTGTGCTCGCGCTGTGTGCGTTTTGGCGATGAAATCACCAAGACTCATGATTTTGGTATTTTTAATCGCGGCGATCACGCGGAGCTCAATATTTATCCCGGCCAGGAACTTAACAATAAATATTCTGGCAATGTCGCCGACATCTGCCCCGTGGGTGCGCTCACCGACAAAGATTTTCGTTTCAAAATGCGCGTGTGGTATCTCGGTTCCCAGGAATCGGTTTGCCCCGGTTGTTCGCGCGGCTGCAATATCAAGGTGGAGTATGAAAAATCCCGTCCGTATCATTTAAAAAATGAACGCGTGATGCGTCTCAAGCCCCGCGAAAACATGGACGTGAATAAATGGTGGATGTGCGATGAGGGTCGCTACGCGTACAAGTCGATTGATCAAAATCGCATTCAAAAATTAATTTCCAAAGAAAATGGCGTGTCGTCAGAAATTTCGTGGCAAAAAGCGCTGGAAAAAATTGCCGGTCTTCTCAAGAATGCCAAACCTTCGTCTTGGGCGGTGTTGGCGTCGCCGCAATACACCAACGAAGAACTCCATCTCAAAAAGAAACTCTTTAAAGACCAGCTCAAATGGACCCATATCGCTTTTTACGCACCCGGCCAAGAGGGCAGTGAAGATAATTTCCTGATCAAGAAGGACAAAAACCCCAATTCCGCCGGTGCCGCCCAAATTTTAAATTTGAATGGCGCGGCCGACATGACTCCCGTGATTGAGAAGGCTAAGCGCGGGGAGCTTGAAGGCCTGATTATTTTCGGTCATGATTTAGAAAAAATTTACGGCGCTGAAACGCTCAAATTGATCCGCCAAAAGGTCAAAACCATTATTTATGAAGGCACTAACAACAACCCGACTTCCGCCGTTGCTGACATGGTGCTCCCGGGCGTTTCCTACGCGGAAAAAGAGGGGACATTTACCAATTTTGAGGGACGCGTGCAGCGCATCCGCAAAGCGGTCGAGCCGATCCCGGGAACTTTGCCTACTTGGGATTTTCTTTTAAATCTGAGCGGGCTTTTGGGGCTTTCCTATAAAGCTTTGAGACCGGAGCATATTTTTGAAGACCTCGCAAAGGACAATCAGGCGTTTCAGGATTTAAATTACAAAAAAATCGGCCATCAAGGCATGGTCTGGAATAAAAAATAATGTTATTTGATTTTATTATCAAAGCGATTTTAGCGGCCTTTTTTTTAGGCGGCGTGCTCAATCTCGCGGGTCTCTTGACCTGGGTTGAAAGAAAGCAAAGTGCCGTGATGCAAGACCGCATTGGCGCTAATCGCGCGCGTATCGAATTTAAGTCCTGGTTTTTGGCGCCGATTAATTGGGTCTTGGCACCGCTCAACGCGCTCGGCCTTTTTCATTCGCTGGCCGACGCGGCGAAGATGTTTCTTAAAGAAGATTTTATGCCCAAGGGCGCGGACAAGTTTTTGCATACGGCCGCTCCCGTGATCTCGGTGGTGTTCGCGCTGTTGGCATTTTCGGCGATTCCTTTTGGCAATGTGCTGTACCTTAAAAATCACGCGATCAATTTGCAGATCGCCGACATCAATGCCGGGATTCTTTTTGTATTCGCGATGATGTCGCTGGGCGTTTACGGCGTGATTTTGGCGGGTTTCGCGTCCAACAGCAATTACGCTTATCTCGGAGGCATGCGCGCCGCGTCGCAGATGCTTTCGTATGAAATCACAATGGGTATTTCCATCATGGGCATTGTGTTGCACTATGGCACCATGAATCTTCAGGACATCGTGCGCCACCAATCGACGCATTGGGGATTTATGGTTCAACCGCTAGCCTTCCTGCTTTTTATGACGGCGGCCTTGGCGGAAACCAAGCGTGTGCCGTTTGATCTTCCGGAAGGCGAGTCAGAAGTCATTGGTTATTTCGTTGAATATAGCGGTATGAAATTTGGCATGTTCTTTTTGACGGATTTGGTTGAAACCGTACTCGTGGCGTGTTTAGTCACCACCTTTTTCTTCGGCGGTTGGCAGGTGCCTTTTCTGGCACCGGACGGTTTTCATATGCCGTGGGGCGCGTTTTACCTGGTGCCCAGCAAGCTGATCGCGGTTCTGGGCATTTTGTCCTTTATGTTCAAGGTCGCGTTCTTCAACTGGCTTTTTATGGCCATTCGCTGGACTTTGCCGCGTTTTCGCTATGATCAACTCATGCATTTGGGTTGGAAAATTTTATTCCCCCTGTCACTTTTGAATACGCTGATCACGAGCATTATCGTGGTTCTAAGGAAATAAGATGGCGACAAAATTAATGAAACGTCAGGAACTTAGCTTCTGGGATCGCACCTATTTGCCGTCGATTGGTCTCGGACTTTGGATTACTTCCAGACATTTTTTCTACAATCTGATGATTCACGCGCTTCACACTGTCGGACTTTTCAAGCATATCCGCGGTTCGGTCACGTATCAATACCCGGAAGAACAGCGCCCGCTTTCCAAGCGTCTTCGCAGTCGGCATCGTTTGACCAAGCGTGAAGATGGCGCTCCGCGCTGTGTGGCGTGCATGATGTGCGAAACGGTGTGCCCGGCGCGCTGCATCAATATTGTCGCCAAAGAAAATCCGGATCCGAATATTGAAAAAATGCCCGCATCCTTTGACCTGGATTTAGGGATGTGCGTGTTTTGTGGCTTTTGCGTGGAGGTTTGTCCGGAAGACGCGATCCGTATGGATACGCATATTTTGGATATTGCCGCTTATAGCCGGGAAGGGATGAAGCTGGACATGCAGAAACTTTTAAATCCGACCACATCTCCGTCGGATCCGAACCGCAACTAAACCCACTAGCCCTTTTTCTCTTTTCTTTCCCTGTCGATCACCGCATTCATTTCTTTGTAGAAATATTGATCGGCTTCTTTGAGGCTGGTAAAAATCGTCTCCTTGGGGAGAGCCTTCACGATTTCAAAAAGGCGGACGATTTGGGGTTTTAGATTGCAGAAAAGAAGCTCATTTTTGTCTTCCATCAGGAATTTCTTGATCGAGAAGAGAACGCCCAGGCCGGCGCTGGAGATGTAGTCGACTTTTTGAAGATCGACCACGATGCCTTTGGTGGTTTTGACCAGGATGGGTTCCACTTTCGTGCGAAATTCGCCGTGAGACTCCGAGTCAATCGAGCCGTGAGGAGTGACCGTGAAATAGCCCGGTTTTTCTTTGATGGCGCTGACATCCACTCGCATAAGACCCCCTAATCAATTCGTTTTCAAACAAACTTTATTTGCTATAATAGATTTAAAGCATTCTTTTGTAAAGCTTAACATGCAGATTGAAGTTCAAGATAATTTGAATAGCGGCGCCAGCGAGCAGTTTGTGTTTTCGGAGCTTGGCCCGGTGCGTTTGGTGGAGGCGATCCGCGTTTTAGAACGTGGGGTCGAGACGCGTTGCGATGTGACCGGGGTGGAAGCTGAGGGGAAGTTTGTGCCCGCTCAGGCGGTCAAGATCGCGGATTCGGGAGCCGGGTACGCGTATTTGATTTTTGGCGGGTCTTGGGGGATTCGGCTCAGGCCTGAGCGTTTCAAAAAAGAAAATTGGGAGTTGTCCAATCCTAATCAATGGGGCGAACCGTTTAAAATCTACGGAGAAGAGGAAGATATTATCTATGCGGAAAATAAATAAAAAAGTCCTTTTTAGCTTGGTTTGCGCGTTTTTTATTTTTTCCAGCCCCGCGCGAGCCGCGGTTGCCACAATTGTCGCGCATGAAGAGGCGAAGTATTTTTTACGCGACGGGCAAATGGAAAAATTTGAAGGTCAGTACGAATACACTTATTCTCTGGATTTGGAAAAAAGCCAGCTGGTTCGTACGCGTATTTACGACTATCAAACTAAAAAAATCACCCCGGATGACACGGTGTATCAGATCCAGACCCAGCTTCATTCCGATCCTTTGCAGGCTGACCGCTATGGCGTGACGCCCTCCATCCGCGCTTACGGACAGCCGGACGCGGACTCCGCGGAGCTGTTGGTAATCAAGGGCGATGAGGTGCAATCGACACTTTCGGCGCCCCGCTCACTGGTCATCTCTTATCTTAAGCGCTTGAAATAAAAAACGTCTCTTGGAAACCTCCGCGCCTCTTTTCAAAAAATACATCTTTGTCTGTGAAAATGCCCGCGCCGAGGGGGCTTGTTGTTCGCCGCGCGGTGAGCTTTTAAGGGAAGCGCTTAAGAAAAAAGTAAAAGACCTGGGGCTTTCCTCAAAAATCAGAGTTAGCCGCGCCGGATGCTTGGACGTATGCGCGGAAGGACCTAATATTCTCCTGATGCCGGACAATCTTTGGTTTAAAAAAGTGGAAGTTAAAGACATTCCCGCGATTTTAGAAAAGGCCATCGGAGCCGTCTTATGAACTATTGGTTGATGAAAAGCGAACCCTCCACTTATTCGATCGATGATTTGGCTCGAGATAAGGAAACGTGTTGGGAGGGGGTTCGAAATTATCAGGCGCGTAATTTTATGCGCGACGCGATGAAAGTCGGGGACAGGGTTTTGTTTTATCACTCCAATGCCGAGCCGTCGGGGGTGGCGGGCATCGCCGAGATTTGCAAAGAAGGGTATCTTGAAGCGAAGCCTCAGTGGTACATGGTGGATTTGCATTTTGTGGAAAAATTTAAAAAATTTATTTCACTGGAAGAGCTTAAAGCGACCGCTTCCTTAAAGGAAATGATGGTGGTTCAGCGCGGCTCGCGTTTGTCGGTACAACCGGTGGGCAAAAAGCATTTTGAAATTGTTTGCAAGCTTGGAGGGAAATAAGGATGTGGACTAGCGCCTGTAAAGTTTCGGAAATCGAAGAAGGCAAATCAAAAATCGTGACGGTAAACGGAAAAACACTCGCTTTGTTTAAAAGCGGAGGTGCTTTTTACGCGCTGGATAATTCCTGCCCGCATCGCGGAGGCCCGCTCGGCGAAGGGCACTTGGAAGGAATGGAAGTGACTTGCCCCTGGCATGCCTGGTCTTTTAATGTCAAAACCGGCGCGTGTGAATCCATGCCGGATATGAAGCAAAAAACATTTCCTACCAAGGTTCAAAAAGACGACGTGTTGATCGACGCTTAGAGATAAGCGTCTTTTTTTAGAAGATAATTCTGAACGTAGTCCTGGATTCCCGCCTCGAGACTTTCAAAGGATGTCGGACAGCCTGTTTTGGCGAGCTTGGTCATATCCGCTTTGGTGAAATACTGGTATTGATTTTTGATCGAGTCGGGCATGTCGATGTACTCGATATTTTTTGGTTTTCCGCAGGCTTTGAAAATGCCTTCCGCCAAGTCATTCCAGCTTTCCGCTTTGCCGGCGCCTAGATTGTAGATGCCTTTCACGGATGGGTTTTTGTAGCACCAGAGCATCGCGTTCACCACGTCTTTGACATACACAAAATCCCTTTGTTGGCCGCCGTCCGGGTATTCTTTTTTATACGATTTAAATAATTTTAATTTGCCGGTGGCCTGAATCTGCTCAAAACCTTTTTGCACCATACTGCGCATGGATTCTTTGTGGTATTCGTTGGGGCCATAGACATTAAAGAAACGAAAGCCCGTGATTTTTTTTTCATAGCCGTGTTTGAGCGCCCAAATATCGAAATCGAGTTTGGATTGGCCGTAGGGGTTGAGGGGTTTGAGTTTTGGGGTGAGCGCATCGTCATCCGAAAAGCCAAGTTCGCCGTCGCCGTAGGTGGCCGCGCTGGAAGCGTAGGAGAGATAGGTCTTATTTTCTAAACACCAATTTGTGATGCGTTCGGTGTAGCCGGAATTATTGCGCTTAAGATAGGTTTTGTCCATCTCGGTGGTGGAGGAGCAGGCGCCCATATGAAAAATCGCGCTGATTTTGCCATTCCATTCCTTCTTCTCGAGCCGCTCGATAAATTCACCGTGCTCGTAATAGGACTCAAACGCGTGATTCTTGAGATTATTCCACTTCGGCGAGCTCTTGGCGTTCTCATCGACCACCATCAAGTCCTTATGGCCGGCTTTGTTGAGCCCCCACACCAAAACGCTCCCTATAAATCCCGCCCCGCCCGTCACAACAATCATGAGACTTGCTCCTTTATTGAATGGGCATTCTAACATATAATACTGGCTATGAAAATTCTGATAGTAGGGTGCGGCTATGTAGGGAAGGCGCTGAGCTTTGAGCTTTTGGAGCGGCGGCATGAGGTGTGGGGGCTCAGGCGGGATATCCATCAGCTGAAGGAGCTTGAGTATTTGGGGCTCAAACCGCTCTCGGCGAGCCTGCTTAATCCTAATTCGTTGACCAAGCTCCCCAAGGTGGATGTCGTCATTTTCTGCCAGGCGCCGAGCCGTGAGGCGGATAATTATGAGGACACCTACTATCTAGGCACCAAAAATCTTTTGGCGATGCTCGGCTCACCCAAGCCTAAAAAAGTGATTTTGATCTCTAGTACCAGTGTTTATGGCACCCGCGACGGCTCTTGGGTCGATGAGGATGACAATCCTGCGGCACCCGGCTATGAAAACAAGGAGCAGGAAGAAAATGCCAAGCATCTTTTAGCAACAGAGCGGTTGGTGTTGGCCAGCGGCATTCCAGCAAATATTCTTCGTTTGGGAGGTATTTACGGCTCTGGCCGGCATCGTCTCCAGGCGCTCAAAGAGGGGAAGATCAAGCCCTCCTTCTCCGACATTTACATTAATCGCATTCATGTGGAAGATATCGTCGCGGCTCTGCTTCTTCTGATTGAAAAAGGAAAGCCCGGCGAAATTTATCTCGGAGTGGATGACGCGCCTTCTACACAAAAAGAATTTTATGAATGGCTTTATGCCAAGCTTTCTTTGCCGAAACCTTCCACCGAAAGCACCAAGGTGGGATCGGTGCACGGCTCCAATAAACGCTGTGTGAATAAAAAAATCAAAAAACTCGGCCTGAAATTAAAATACCCCAGTTATCGCGAAGGCTACGAGACTCTTTTGAGAGAAGCGCATTAATGGACATCTCCATTCTCCCAACGATTAACGCCATACTCAACGCCTCAAGCGCGATTCTTTTGGCGTGCGGCTATTATTTTATTAAAATTCAAAAAGCTGAGAAACCACATCAAATTTGCATGCTTTCCGCCTGCGGCACCTCCACGCTTTTTCTGATCTCCTATCTTTATTATCACGCCCATCACGGGATCACCCGTTTTGCCGGTCAGGGGATCGCGCGGGCGGTTTATTTTGCGATTCTTTCGACGCATACGGTGCTGGCGGTGGTGATTGTGCCGTTGATTTTGACTGTTCTTTATTGGGCTTGGAAGGATCAATTCAACAAGCATCGCATCTACGCCAAAATCACCTTTCCTCTATGGATGTATGTTTCGGTGACAGGGGTGGTGATTTACTGGATGCTTTATCAGATTAGCTGGTAAAATTAATCATAAGTTATTGTAATTAAATAAGTTACAAATATAAATAATACCATTCAATAACCTGGACTAAAATAGTCCGAGTAAGGTATACTATCAGTGAGCTCCGAAGTGGCGGGCTCACTACTTTTTTTTGAGGAAGACGAGAGGTGCTTTATGATTCATTTATCGGAAATCGCTAAAAAAGAAGTCGAGAAGCTGATGCAAGGCAAGCCCGGCCACTTTTTGAGAGTCGGGGTCAAGGGCGGCGGCTGTTCAGGCTTGAGCTATGACGTGCTTTTGGACGATAAGCTGAATGAAAATGATCGCGTGTTTGATGAGGGTGCGTTTAAATTGGTTTGTGACACCAAAAGCTTTGTTTATTTGGATCATATGACGATTGATTACTCGGCAGAGCTTGTGGGTGGTGGCTTTCGTTTTGTGAACCCCAATGCGTCCGGCACTTGCGGTTGCGGGACTTCGTTTTCAGTTTAGGAGAGAGTCATGCGCTACACCACTAAAACAGAATACGGTTTGATCTGCATGATTTACCTGGCCAAGCATTCGGTCGCGACCAATGTCACGATCAAGGAGCTCGCGGCGCAGGAAAATTACCCTGTTCCTTATATTGAAAAAATTTTGCAGGCGCTTCGTCATGCGGGGCTGGTCACGTCGCAAGAAGGCAGTCGCGGTGGCTATGTGCTTTCGCGCAAACCTTCGGAGATCAGTTTGAAAGACATCATCGACGCGCTCGAAGGGAGCACCTTTGATGTGTTTTGCGAACCGGCGGTGCGTGAAGATATCGTGTGCAATCACATTTGCATGTGCGGCGCCAAGCCGATTTGGAAAAAGACCAAGGAACTTTTAGATAATTTTTATCATTCGCTGACGCTGGAAATGTTAGCTCAACCGCAGGCGCAGGTGCAGGGCATGCTTGTGGCGGCAGGGCGTCACTAAGGACGGTTATGGCAAACAAAGTCATTCAAGAAATCGCAGGTCAAGAATACAAATACGGTTTCCAAACCGATATTGAGACCGATGTCATTCCCAAGGGATTAACCGAGGACACGGTGCGCTTGATTTCCAAACTCAAAAAAGAGCCACCCTTCATGCTGGAGTTTCGCTTGAAGGCCTATCGCCATTGGCTCACCATGAAAGAGCCGACATGGGCGAATGTGCATTATCCGCCGATTGATTATCAAAATATTATTTATTATTCCGCGCCCAAGCAGGTCAAAAAACTCAATAGCATGGACGATGTGGATCCGGAGCTCAAAAAAACATTTGAGAAGCTCGGGATTCCTTTGATGGAGCAAAAGAAATTAGCCAATGTCGCGGTCGACGCGATTTTTGACTCAGTGTCGGTGGCGACTAGTTACAAGGCAAAGCTGCTTGAGAGTGGCGTGGTGTTTTGTTCTTTTTCGGAGGCCGTCGAGAAATACCCCGATCTTGTGAAGAAATACATGGGCTCGGTGGTGCCGTACACGGATAATTTTTTCGCGACCTTGAACTCCGCTGTTTTTTCCGACGGCTCCTTTGTTTATATTCCCAAAGGCGTGAAGTGTCCGATGGAGCTTTCCACTTATTTCCGTATCAACACGGAGGGATCAGGGCAGTTTGAACGCACCCTCATTATCTGTGAAGAAGACGCGCATGTGAGCTATCTTGAAGGCTGCACCGCACCTAAATTTGATACTAATC